>CAISZK010000045.1 GCA_903889915.1 uncultured Bacteroidota bacterium | reverse complement strand
TAAGTCTTTTTCCTGCCGCAAAGGCTCTAAGACTCGAAGTTTCGCAAAAAAGTTATAATTGTTTTTCAATGCTTTGCGTATCTTAGTGCTTTAGCGCCTTAGCGGCAATTTTGTATTTTTTACTTTTCGGAGTGGACTCAACTTTTCAAACTCTTCAAACATTTTAAACTCTTCAAACCCTTCAAATCCTCAACACTCCCTTTTGTTTACCAAAATCTTTCCATTTATTGAGCGCTCTGCTATCACTGATATTAATTGTCTGCCCATTTTCTTCGAGGTTTATCATGTAGTCAATATAAGCTGCAATAATAGCAACATCCTCAGTCATTTTCTTACTCACTTTGACAGGCTTCAGAAGAGATTCAAGCTGTTTTTCGATGAAATGCGTGTCGTATTTTCCATCAGCAAAATCCTTTGAATCCATGATCCTGCGCAGAAATGCAATATTGTTTTTCACACCTACTATCTTATATTCATGAAGTACACGTTTCATCCTTTCGATGGCGAACTTCCTGTTTGAAGCCCAAACAATAAGTTTTGAGATCATGGAATCATAATAAATGGGTATCTCATAGCCATCATAAACATAGCTGTCAACCCTTACACCCAATCCCAAAGGCTCTGTAATGTGCCTGATGATGCCCGCACTTGGTGTGAAATTGTTCTGAGGATCTTCGGCACAGATACGACATTCAATTGCGTGACCACGCTGGAGAATGTCACTTTGTTTTATTGATAATTTGTTACCGTTTGCAATGTCTATTTGTTCTTTTACAAGGTCAACCCTGATCACTTGTTCAGTGATAGGATGCTCAACCTGAAGACGTGTGTTCATTTCAAGGAAGTAATACTTTAAGCACTTGTCAACAAGAAATTCAATCGTTCCGGCTCCAACATATTTCACAGATTTGGCAGCTTTCACTGCAACTTTGCCCATTTCTTTTCTCAGCCTTTCTGTCATCAGAGGGGAAGGAGATTCTTCAATCAGTTTTTGATGGCGACGCTGAATAGAACATTCGCGTTCGCAAAGGTGAATGACATTGCCAAACTGATCGCCCAGTATCTGAAATTCGATATGGTGCGGTGATTCAAGATATCTTTCGAAATACACAGTCTCATCACCAAATGACGAAAGAGCTTCCGATCGTGCAGCAACAACGGCATCCCACAATTCATCTTTGTTAGTGACAAGTCGCATACCTTTGCCACCACCGCCGGCCGATGCTTTTACAATGATAGGATATCCTATTTTCTTTGCAATGCTGATGGCTTTGCGTTCAGAAGTGATCTTTTCGGCAGTACCAGGAACAACGGGAACACCGGCTTTGATCATTCTCTGCCGTGCAGTTATTTTATCACCCATCGCCCGCATAGATTCAGGACTCGGACCAATAAAGATTATACCTTCTTTGAGACACCTTTCAGCAAATTCAGCATTTTCAGAAAGAAAACCATAGCCGGGATGAATGGCATCAGCAGCGGATTTCTTTGCTGCATCAATGATCTTATCAATGGACAGGTAACTTTCATTTGATGATGCAGGGCCAATCAGGTAAGCCTCGTCAGCATAGCTAACATGCCTTGAAGTGCGGTCTGCTTCGGAATAAACAGCCACTGTCTTAATTCCCATTTCGCGTGCAGAGCGCATCACCCGTACTGCAATTTCACCCCTGTTGGCAATCAGTATTTTTTTGATCATAATAAAATTTTAGTCATTGGGTCATTAGTCATTGGTCATTAGTCATTGGTCATTGGGGTCATTCGTCATTGACAATTGACTATTGACAACATTGTTAAGAAGCAACAATGATTCGATGTTATACGGTTTGCAAAATTAAGCATTTCCGTTTTATTAATCCTATAAAAGTAGTAGTATAATTAGTATATAATTCTTAAAAATAGTTAACGGGGAAAGGGGAGGGGGGCGAAGAGTTTAAAGGGTTTGAAATGTTTAAGAGTTTGAAGGGTTAAAAGGACTAAGAACATGAGGTATGAGTATGGTTAGAACTTCAAAACCCATTATTAAAACCTGCCAAAGTACAAATCAGCTACTACGGATTGCAAATCCTAATAATAAAACGGAACGGATTAACTAAATCCGTTCCGACGCACAACATATCCAGACCGGCGGAAATTTTGGTACAAATACTGTTCCGAAGCGCTGCAAATCCGAAATGACGAAAAATTTTAGCCGGTTTGAAACACTCCAAATAACATTTTGATGCTGATTTCAGAGCGGCATTTTTTTTATGCCCCTACCTATAACCTATGCTTTCATTTAATAAATTAAAGTTCCGGCTCTGCCACTTTGCAAGACCATAGATTCACTGTACCACGTCAACCAGTAACTCTACCACGTCAACCAGTCACTGTACCACGTCAACCAGTGACTCTACCACGTCAACGAGTCACTCTACCACGTGGTACAGTTAGTGTACCACGTCATCCAGTTACTCTACCATGTCAACCAGTACCATAAACCAGTGACTATAACTTATATCGGTTGAATAATTACCTATTGAAATGAATTTTAATCCCAGCTTATCACATAGAATTTTACCAGCAGTTGATTTTCCTGTGCCTGCAAAGCCACTTAAAGTTATAATGTTTTCAATCAGGCCATTTTTTCTTTTTTATTGAATAAGATGTTCGGTAAAAAACTGCACTTGCAGTGATTACAAATCCCATTATTAAAACATGCCAAAGTACAAATCAGCTTCTACAGATTGCAAATCCTAATAGTAAAACGGAACGGATTAACTAAATCCGTTCCAGCGCGCAACAAATCCGGGCCGGCAGGATATTGTTTCGACACTCAACAAATCCGGACCGGAGGAATTTTGGGACAAATACCATTCCGGCACGCTACAAATCCGAACTGAAGGAAATATTACTTTAAATTTAAGTTAAACTATTAAGAAAATGAATTTCTAGTTACCCGACATCTCTCTATCAATGTGGTCAATTACTTCTTTTAATCTTTCATTAATTTTTCCAGTCCATTTAAAAATATCTTCTTTATAAATTACAGCATAATCAAATCTCTCTTTAGCATAAACTGAATTCTCTGAAGTCAAAATGGCTGGATCAATTGTCATATAATTTTCATCAATAACTTTTCTGAAATCATTAACCCAATTTTCAAATAAGAATGATTTGTTGTACCACCATGCTTCACTTGGCATTTTAATGTTTCTATATTTTCCAATTGTCAAATATATTTTGTCAAATGTTGTAAAATCATTCTCGTTGTCTCGCAATGGGACAGAAACAATAATATAATCATTTCTATCTTTAGTTTTTAAGCTGAAATAGAGCACCCATGGCATCCATTTTTCAGGATATTGTATTGATGAGCTATTATCAATTGTAATTGCATTATTTCTCATGTTTTCACATTTATACTTCTTTTCAAGTTCATTTTTGATATTATTCAATAGATGTGCAACATCATGGAAAAACTCATCCACGTTTGCAATGCTTTGATTTATTATTTCTCCATTATCCATTGTTTTTTATATTTAGTAGTTTGGGTATATGTTATCCAACTTATCAAATTTTCAAATCTTGCATTATACAAATCAACCTTATTGTATTTATCAGACCAGCCATCAAATGGGCAAAAGTCGTAATGTTCTAATAATTTTATTATATCCGCAACAATTATTTTTTCACTATCTGCTTTTAAAGCATTAAATATCATTTCATAATTCAACCAGAAAATATTGTTTAGGTTTGTTTTTGTTAATTCTTCTATCGGTATGATACTGTGATTAGTCAGGTAAATAAATATGTTATCTTTTCCTGGCAATTCCTTCAAATCCTTGCATTCCCTTTCTAATTGATCATCACCAGAAAGAGGTGAAAACAGCTTTACTTCTATCATAATATTAACAATTTCGCCGTTTTCAGTCGCTAATTTAATAAGTAAATCAGGTTGGCTATAATTAAGGTTTGGCCAGAATTCAAACTTATGAGATTTAATGTTTTTTTTATTTAAAAACGCTATTTGCTTATTATCAATATTAATAGCTTCCTTTAATATTTTTGATAATCCTTCCTCAAAATTTAAATAAGAAATGTTCTGGAAAATATTTGAAGTCATCAAATCTTCCAATCGTTGCGAAAGATTAGATCCTGTTGATGAAACTTTGCCTTTTATGACAGCGTAAATACCCATTCTTCTTTTTTATTCAGGAATTAAAAACAATTAATCAATACAATATTCAAGTATTGAAACTTAATATATTAAGGGTTTATCCCTTTCTGCTTCCCATGTTCCCAAAGTGTATCAAAAATAAACTCTTTATACCTCCTTTGAAAATCATGGTCGTTAGTGAATTTCTTAAAAATTTCTGTTTGAGTGAAAAGGTATTGTTGCATCAAATCATCAAGCTTTTTGTCGGATGATATTTTTGCGTTTTGCCTGTCAGGTGAAGTGATGATGGCGTCCATTACTTTCATGTCGGCTTTCATATCGGCAGGGATTTGTTCAGTAAGAATTTTATTTACCTTGTCCTTGTCAGTCCAGTCAATATCTCCAAAGCGATGATTGAAAGCTTTGAGAATATTTTCCAGAGTATCTAATTCGGGTTCCTGTATTCCTCCTCCAACATCTACGGGGATTGGTTTAACATATCCGGGGTCTTCGGCAAGGATTATCTTTTCTGTACCCTGTTTCGATGGGCGATAACTATCCATATCAATTGTTTCTATGATGCCTGCGGCAAGGTCTTCGTTGCCGTCAATTGTTAGTTTTGGCAACAGGTGACTATTCCGGGTCATTCGGCGCCACCCCTACCGGAGCAAACGGCGCCACCCCTACCGGTTCAATCAGCGCCACCCTACCGGTTCAAACGGCGCCACCTGTGATGTCTGGTTTCTAATCAAAATTTGAAGAAAATTCT
>CAISZK010000044.1 GCA_903889915.1 uncultured Bacteroidota bacterium | reverse complement strand
CTGACATCGAATTTAGCTTGCCCAACCGGAAATCCGGCTACTTCAAACACTGTAACTATGACAGTAAATTCAACGCTGCCGGTTAGTGTTGCTATTGCTGCTTCATCAAATCCTGTTTGCTCAGGTTCTTCGGTGACATTTACAGCAACTCCTACAAATGGAGGAACTTTGCCAGCATATCAATGGAAAGTAAATGGAGTGAATGCAGGGACTAACAGTTCAATATATTCTTATATTCCTCTAAACAACGATGCAGTTACTTGTGTGCTGACATCAAATACATCTTGTGCAACAGGAAATCCCGCTACTTCAAACACTGTAACTATGACAGTAAATTCAACGCTGCCGGTTAGTGTGGCAATTGCTGCTTCTTCAAACCCAGTTTGCTCAGGCTTTTCAGTGACATTTACGGCTACTCCTACAAATGGAGGAACTTTGCCTGCATATCAATGGAAAGTAAATGGTGTGAATGCAGGGACTAACAGTTCAACGTATTCTTATATTCCTTTAAACAATGATGCTGTTACTTGTGTGCTGACATCGAATTTAGCTTGCCAAACCGGAAACCCTACTACTTCAAATACTGTGACTATGACAGTAAATTCAATGCTTCCGGTTAGTGTTACTATTGCCGCTTCATCAACCAATATTTGTTCAGGAAATCCGGTAACATTCACAGCTACGCCAACCAATGGAGGGACAAATCCTTTTTATCAGTGGCAGGTGAACGGAACAAATGCCGGAACCAATAGTACGACATTTTCTTACATGCCGGTCTTTAATGATGCCATCACTTGTGTAATGACATCAAATGCGAATTGTGCAAGCGGAAATCCGGCAACATCAAATGAAATAACATTAACGGTTAATCCTGATCTACCAGTCAGTGTTACTATCGGAGCTTCATCGAACCCTGTATGTACAGGCAATACGGTGACATTTACAGCAACACCTTTTAATGGTGGAAGTGCACCAACATATCAATGGCAGGTAAACGGTATAAATGCAGGAACAAATAATTCCACATTCTCCTATATCCCATTGAACAATGATGCTGTCACATGTAAGTTGACTTCAAATGCTGCTTGTGCAACAGGCAATCCGGCTAATTCAAATATGATAACCATGGCCGTAAATAGCAGCCTGCCAGTCAGTGTTGCGACTAATGTTTCTTCGAACCCAATTTGTTCAGGTAATCCTGTTACATTTACAGCTACTCCTACAAATGGTGGAACAACTCCAACTTATCAATGGTTGGTTAACGGAGTGAGTGTTGGCACAAATAGCCCAACATATTCTTATATTCCATTGAATAACGATGCTGTCACATGTTTATTAACATCCAATGCCACTTGTGCAACCGGAAGCCCGGCCATTTCAAACCAGATCGTGATGAGTGTGACTCAAACAATACATATCAGTGTTGACATTTCGGCCTCAACATCTCAGGTTTGCGAAGGTACATCTGTGACATTCACTGCAACACCAACGAATGGAGGAACTGCACCCTCTTATCAATGGCAGGTAAATGGTGTTAATGCAGGGACAAACAGTCCGACTTTCAGCTATTCACCTTCAAATAAAGATTCTGTTGTCTGTATTTTGACAACGGACCCTGTATGTGCTGTCGGCAGTCCGGCAACTTCAAATATGCTGACGATGATCGTTAATGCCATTCCGTCAGCGCCAGTAGTTACTTTGAGCCACGACACTTTGTCAAGTACATCGGCCAGCGGCAATCAATGGTACACAACTACAGGGTTAATACCAGGAGCTACCAGTCAAAGGTATGTAGTTACATCCGATGGGCTCTACTGGTCAAAGGTTACCAGCAATAACTGCACCTCTGCCAATTCAGACACTGTGAATGTTGTTTTGACGGGCATTGAAGGGCATGCTGTTAATTCGATCATTGAAGTTTATCCGAATCCAAACAGCGGTCAATTCAACGTAGCCATAATGACTACTATGGAAAAACACTTCGATTTGCTGATCTATCACTCATTGGGTTCTTTGGTTTATGAAGAAAAAGGGCTTGTGGTAAATGGTAATTTTGAACAAAACGTGGACATTTCTTCCTTACCATCCGGCATCTATTACTTGATTTTCAGGAATAGTGACGGAGATATTCTCAGAAAAATTATTTTAGAAAAATAACCTACAATCAAAATAATCAGTAGAAGCCGGGAGATGATCCCGGCTTTTTTATTATTCCGCCTACTGGAATTTCCGGCATACCTATGATTCATTTTAGTGAAATGTTACTTCCCTATAAGGAAGTGTCGCTTTCCTACAGTGAAGTGTCACTTTCCTACAAGGGAATGTCACTTTCCTACAAGGAAGTGTCGCTTTCCTACAAGGGAATGTCACTTTCCTACAAGGAAGTGTCGCTTTCCTACAGTGAAGTGTCGCTTTCCTACAGTGAAGTGTCGCTTTCCTACAGTGAAGTGTCGCTTTCCTACAGTGAAGTGTCGCTTTCCTACAGTGAAGTGTCACTTTCCTACAAGGAAGTGTCGCTTTCATTGCAGGAAGTAAACTATTTTAATTATAATGTCTCTAAATAACATTCAACCAAATTGAATAATTGATGTTTATAAATAAGAAAACAAGAAGCAAAAACCGGAAAGCAAAAAATATTTTTGTAAAATTATGGACGAGCAAGGATATTTTACCTTTCAATTTTCAATGCCGTTTATCCCGGGAGAAAAAATTCGATGTTTCAAATATAGAAAACAGAACTTCTCAAATCCTGTTAACCCCTTTTTAATTTTCTATTAATTCTCCTTTAACGAATATTTTTTTAGTGGGTCGTAACTTTGTATAATTACTAGTTTAGATAAATCATGTTTTACAAATATATAAAACGGCTGGTGTTTTTACCGAAGCGTTTCTTACTATCAGGATTCAGGAGAAAAATATTTCTTGTTTGGATTCCTTTGATCTTTTTCTTCTATTTATTTGAAGGATATCAGAAAACCAACGCGACCCAGGAATGGACACTGGAGAGAAATATTGACAGCATTTATGTTTATTCCCGTGAATATTATGGGTCATCTTTTAAAGAGATAAGGGCAGAAACTTATGTGAAATCAACATTGGGTGGGGTTGCGAAATTATTTGATGATATTTCGTTGTTTCCAAAATGGATAAATGGTTGCGTAAACGCATACATGATCAAAAGAGTCAATGATAACGAAGGATATACTTATAGTGAAATTGAAGCAGGATGGCCTGTAAGTAACAGGGATGTGATCACACATTATGTGCGGGTTCAGGATACTTTAAACAAAAGCATACTCATTTCATTAAGTTGTGCTAATGATCTTATTCCTGAAAAGGATGGGATTGTAAGGGTTCAGGCATTGAATGGATATACTAAAATCATTCCGGAGAAAAACGGTATGGTTCACATTATTCATCAACTGCACGTTGATCCGGGTGGTTTTATTCCCGGATGGCTTGCAAACTTTTTTGTAAGTGATGGCCCTTTATATTCCTTTCAAAAGCTAAGAAAATTATTAAGTACAAGCCAGTACAAATACTTTACTTCAAAAGAAATACAGGAACCCAAACAAAATCAATAAAAAGAATTCTAACTGTACAATTAATTAATAAAAACTTTATAGAAATGTCTCCATAAAACATTCTACCAATGTAAAAGATTAAATTTTATTAAAAATGAAAACTTTCTTCATTTTATGTTTGATGTATTCTTCATTGCTTCAAGCACAAATCATCAAACCGGATCATGATATTGCAATGGCAATTAATTTTGAAAGAAAACCTGATCCCTCAAAGCAGAACCTTCTTGCCCTGCAAGGGTATGGTTTTGCCAATGATAAGCCTCCCTCAAAACATCCATTCATTGACAGTATCAAAGCAAATCGTAAATACCCCGCATGGGCTCCTGTTCTTAGCATCATAGAATCATCGGTGGTTCTTTGGGGGTTGGACAGATACATTTTTGTTGAACCAACAGCAAAGATCGGGATCAATACCTGGAAAAATAACTTAAAATATGAATGGCAGTGGGGCAGGAATAAATTCGGCGAAAGCTTTTTCCTGAATATGGTTACCGGAGCAAGTTATTTCAATTGCCCGCGACCAATGGGTTATGACTTTTATCAATCCATACCCTATACTGTTGGAGGAAGCTTGCTGTGGGTCTATTTTGGTCAATCTTACCGCCCGACGTACAATGATATAATTTTCATGCCGGTGAACGGCGTCTTTTTTGGTGAAATTCAATACCGGTTAAGCTCAGATATTCTTGATGAAAGGTCGAGGGGATTTGAAAGAGTGATGCGCGAAACAGGCGCCTTCATTATTGACCCGGGCAGAGGAGTCACCAGGTTTTGGCAAGGCAAAATGTTCAATGTTACAAGGAGCGATTATTATGAAAAAGAACCTATGAATTTTGCAGTTGAAGCCGGAACTGACCGCATAAATGACGGTATTAAATTAGGCACGGGGCAAATAAGGGAAATGCTCAGGGTTAGTTTTGATTATGGGAATCCATTTGAGGTAAAGGACAGGGAGATCATGGATTATTTTAAAACCAACTTTCAATTCCGTGACAAATCGGGAAATAACTGGCTGGTGAATGCTTCAGAGTATGGCTTATTATATGGCAAGAATAGTCAGGCGGGCAAGAAAGATGTGCTGACGGGGTTCTTCCAGTATTATGATTTCATTGACAACTCTCTGTACGATCTGAGTGCAATGGCACTTGGTGGTGGTGTTTTGATGCGATCTGCATTAGGGAAGAAAGCAATTTTCAGAATGAACTTCCATGTTGGCGGCATCCCTTTTGGTGGAGTAAGCAAGACTTTTGGTTTTGATACTGCAAGATTCCGCGAATATAATGTTGGCGGCGGCCTTGAATCAAAAATTGAATGTAAGGTGAAAGTTGGAAAGTGGCTGACTCCTGAATTGAACGGCAGTTATTACTGGATACATACCTACAGGGGCACGCCCGGAAATTATCTGACAGGTATCATCAACCCCCGTTTGTCGCTCAGTTTTATAAAGAACACTGCACTGGGAGTTGAGTATTTGATTTACTATAATAACAAACTGAAAACCGGCACACCGAACGTGAATTTTCAGAACTCAGAAGGAATGGCCTTTGTGTCTTACCGGATCAATTGTTGTGAAACAAAATGACAAAAATTACTGAAACATAAAAAAGAAGATCTTGTGTTCAATCATTAATTTCATTTTAATCAAATTTTAATAATGCATTAACCAGGGTTTTTGTTTAAAAAAATACTTTTGGCAAATTACGATTGTTGTTTCTATTTGAATAACTGATCTGCATTTGCAAGATTTAAATACTGACACTTATGAAAACAATATATTTTTTAATTACCGCACTCCTGCCCTACTCTTATTTACATTCTCAGAATACAGAATTCACGGGGCATTTATTGGGCTCAAACAATTCTCAAACACATTTGATATCATCAGTTCAATCAACGAACAATCGAGGTTTTCAGGATGAACGCAGGCCAATATCACTGATAGATACCAGCTACAGATCGAAAGAATACCTGGCAAGAGATGATCCCAAATACAATAAAAGATATTCGATACTGGCTCCAATTGCTGGCGTAATAGCTTACAATGCTGTGCTGAATGCTTTCGATTCTTATGTTTTAAATAAATCCTACACAAAAGTAAGTTTCGAATCGTGGAAAAGGAATTTGAAGGCAGGCGCTCCCTGGACTGATGGCTGGATATGGAGCGAGGACAAACTTAGTCTGAATTTTATAGGTCACCCGATTGCCGGGGCTATGTATTTCAATGCAGCCCGTTCGAATGGTTACAATTATTGGGCATCAATCCCGTTTGCTTTTGGTGGGGCTTATATGTGGAAGATTTTTGACGAAAACGGCAAACCCGAAAGGGAAGATATCATCAACACACCAGTCAGCGGGGCATTGTTTGGCGAAATTCTTTACAGGGTAAGTTCAAACATTCTGGATGACCGCACAAGAGGGGCTGAAAGGGTATTTCGTGAAATTGCCGCAGGGATCATTGACCCTATGCGAGGTGTGAACAGGCTGATACAGGGAAAATCTTTCAGGGTTACTGATAAGGAAGTTTACCAAAAAGAGCCGTTGAACCTGACGCTTTATGCCGGGCTGAATGTAATTAATAATCCTACGAAGTTTGCAACGGGCGCAAGCAGCAGTATCGTCAATGTGATGGTTGATTACGGAAATCCTTTTGAACATAAGCAAAGGAAACCGTTTGACTTTTTCAGGACCAACCTTTCATTCAGTAGTGGATGGGGGAAAAAGTACCTGAACATTATTCAAGCGGAAGGATTGTTGTTTGGCAAAAACATTCAATGGGGAAAGATGGAATTGCTTGCCGGCGCTTTCCAGCATTTTGATTATTATGACAATTATTACTTTGAACTGAGCACTATCGGACTTGGCTGTGGCGTGGTATCGAGGTTGCCGGTGAATGCGAATTCTAACCTGTTTACAAGTATCCACATTGCAGGAGTTCCGTTTGGGGCAAACAGCACGCGTTTCGGTCCCAACGATGCTGTGAACGTGGGCGATTATAATTTTGTTGGCGGATGGGAAGCCAAATTTGAAACCACACTCGATTTCGAAAACATAGTCAGGTTGACATTGAAAGGGGAAGTCTATTGGGCATCAACTTATGTGAGACTGCCGGGACAGGATATAACAAAGAGCAATGCTATTGGGGTTATTGATCCTAAAATATCGGTCAGGATATATAAAGAGCTTCATCTGGGCTTTGAACAACTGGAATATATTGGAGACCGGGAGCCTGACGGACCGGTGGATGTAAACCAGGTGAAGTCGGAACAGGCGTTTTTTGTGCAGTACTTTTTTGGGAATTTTAAGCATGGGATATGAGGGGGGTAGTTGTTGGATGTTGGATGTTGGATGTTGGATGTTGGAGAATGAAACAGATTAAGACTTGAAAAGTTTTCCGGGTCTTTGGGAAAAAATGAATGAATAAAATACAAAAAATGAAACGAATATTCCTTTTAATACCGGTGTTATTTTTAATTTATGGAAACAGTCTGGTTGCGCAAAACGATGACAGTGTTTCTTTAAAACACAAATACAATGCTCATCAATATCTGCATGAGGGCGGCAGATTTCTTACACAACCATTGAGATGGAAAGCTATCAACTGGGTGAGCCTTGCGCTGGTGGCAGGGGGAACGTATGGCATTTACACGCAGGATCAAAAGCTATATAATGTTGCGCTGAAAAACCCCGGACATTCAAAAAGTCCTGTTCTCTTTGTGGGCAAGCAATGGGGCGGATTCTTCTTCCCTCCTGCCCTGACGCTGACTTTGTATATTCATGGGCTTGTAAGAAACAACAGTACAACTAAAAGAATAGGATTCGAACTTCTTGAAGCCATCAGTTATTCGGAGCTGGTATCGTTTCCCATTAAAGCTATTGCGGGCAGGTCGCGGCCGATGTTCAATCATGGGGCCAATGCTTTTCATCCGTTTACAGCCTTCAACAGTCCGAGGAATTCTTTTCCGGCGGGGCATGTTGATGATGCTTTTGCTGTGTCCACGGTTCTTGCGATGAATTTCCGGTCGCCGGTGCTGAAGGTGTTGGCGTATGTGCCTGCAGCAGTTTGTGTGACTGAACGGATTTACAATGGGCTTCACTGGCCATCGGATTGTTTTTTCGGGGCTGCATTGGGGACGTTTGCTGGGATTTATTTTGCTAAACAACATAAAAATAAGGAAACGAAAGTGCAGGTTTCATCAATTTATCCATTGATGCTGAGTTTTTAGGAGTGAAAGGTGGAACGCGTTGGGAAACGTGCTCCAACAGGGAAATCCTTGCGGACGAAATTTTAGAACTCGCGGACGGAAATTGATAAAGACGCATTATGTTTTATTAATAAATTTATAAACAAAATATCATATTTACGAAACGATTTGTTAACACGAAAAAATCAATGCTGAAATTGAGCAGATTATAATTGTTAATTCATTTCAAGAACTTCCTTTTGCACTAAAAGTCTCTTTGAAATGACTTCAAAGGTCTTTGAAGTGATTAAAAGAATCATTGAAGTAACTTCAAAAAGCCTGGAAGTAACTAAAAGTCTCTTTGAAGTAATTAAAAAGATCATTGAAGTAACTTCAAGAGGTTTGGAAATAACTAAAAGTCTTATTGAAATCACTTCAAAGGGCTTTGAAGTGATTAAAAGGATCATTGAAATTACTTCAAAGAGTTTTGAAGTAATTAAAAGGATCATTGAAGTAATAACAAAAGACATGGAAGGAATTAAAATGAACATTGAAGTAATAAAAAGGAGCAAATTAAAATCTCGTTTAAATCCTGAAAAATAATGTTGGTTAAGAACTCTTGAAGTAGAAAAGACCCAAAGCAATAATTCCTTTTTTTTAATCCGTTTCCCAATATTATTAATAACTTAGCACAATTTTTCATTAATTGAAATTTTACATACCCTTAATCCAAACTTAATTTATAGAGAGGTATTTGATATTATTTTTGTAAAATAAATTTCAAACATTCATCACTCAAAAGATAAGGGAGCTTATCCCACAAATTCAAAACTATAAACAATAAAAAATTAGTGATTATGAAACTGAAATTGATTCTCATTTTACTTTTAGCCTTTAGCTTTGAATGTACGTTTGCACAAAAAGATACATTGAAACACAAAGCTGATTCAACAAAACACGTAACAAAGGATTCGCTGAAACAGGTTGTGCATGTGGCCGATTCGTCAAGGCATGTAACCAAGGATTCGCTGAAACAGGTTGTGCATGTGGCTGATTCGTCAAGACACGTAACAAAGGATTCGCTGAAACAGGTCAGAAAAGATTCAATAAGAATGATGAAAAATTATTATCCGTTTCATGCCGGCAAGAATTTTCCTTTCCGATTTAAGCATCTCAAAGAAGAAGTACCTTATGATACGATAGGGAAACAAACCAGGTTTGTGCCATCGCTTATTATTCCGGCTGTATTGATCGGCTATGGATTAACAACCATAAGTTATCATGGTCTTTATAGCAGTTGGCAGGCCGATGAGGATATTGACAGACTATTTAAAACAGATAAATTCCCGATTGATAATTACCTGATTTTTGCTCCTTACGTTGAGTTAGGCGCATTGGTATTATTGAAGGTTAAAAACCGCGATGATTTATTAAATACTTCTCTCTTGATTATTAAATCAGAACTCATTATGACTGCAATTGTTTTCCCTTTAAAATATATTGTTGGAGAAGAGCGACCTTACAGCTATGAACTTGGTGAGGCAGGAGTGCCCCTCAGTGTGCGCAAACAAGATAAAAATGCTTTCGTATCCATGCCTTCAGGCCACACAGCACAAGCATTTTGTGCCGCAACTATCGTGTTTCGTGAGTATCGTTATAAAAGTGTGTGGTATGGTGTAGGGGCTTATACACTTGCAACCACCGTAGGATTGTTCAGAATGATCAACGATCAGCATTGGGAAAGTGATGTTCTGATTGGCGCCGGCATCGGGATATTTTCAGCAAATATGGCTTATGCTTTTCACGAACACCGCTGGGGAAGGCACCAGGTAG
The DNA here is from genome assembly GCA_903889915.1 of uncultured Bacteroidota bacterium. Lineage (GTDB taxonomy): Bacteria > Bacteroidota > Bacteroidia > Bacteroidales > CG2-30-32-10 > CAISZK01. The sequence continues at coordinate 978 of CAISZK010000044.1, read as the reverse complement.
TTTTGCTTCCGACATACGACGGGATCAATAAGGGGTTTATGTTCTCCCTGAATCTTAATAAATATAACAAGCAGGTTAAGAACAAAGTTTTGTTTTAAAAATAAAAAAGTTTCGGGTTTTAGGTTTCAAGTTACGAGTTTCAAGTTGCAGAACTTTAAACATTAAACCTTGAACTTTCTAAAAACGATCAAAATGAAAACAAATATTCTCAGGCCAATAATATTACTGGCAATTTATATTGGTTTAACAAACCAATCATTTTCGATGGTAAACAAGCATGATTCTACGCATGTTTACAGGGTCAATTACTGGGTAACAGGGACAATTGACATTGGAGGAACGGTGGCAAATGCGCTTTCGATAAACAGGATCTATAACAAAGCGGCCATGACTGATGCCGATTTTGCACGGTTGAACAAAAATGCTTTCAGCAAATTCGATCAGCGGGCTTTCAGACAGGACCCTACCAAAAGGGGCATTTATCAAACAGCATCTGATTTTACGTTAGGTGGATTGATACTTGTTCCGCTGTTGCTTGGCTTCGACAAACCCATTGCCAAAGACTGGAAAGATCTTTTAATGATGTACTACGAAATGCACATGGTGGCATTTGGTTTTTATAATTACAGTCCGATGGGGCCTACGTTTGTGAATAAATACAGGCCACAGGTTTACTATGATTATTTTACAAAAGACCAGCGAAGAACAGGGAAAAACAACAGCGCTTTCTACAGCGGACATATAGCTTCGGCAATGGCCTCAACATTTTTTATGGTGAAAGTTTACAGTGATTATCACCCTGAAATAGGCTGGAAGAAATTTCTTTATTATGGAGCCGCCACAATACCTCCGCTTATTCTGGCAGATTTAAGAGTGAAAGCGCTTAGTCATTTTCCTTCTGACAACATGGTGGGATTAGGCGTCGGAATGGTCATTGGCGTTGTGGTGCCGGAACTTCATAAAATAAAAAACAGAAGG
>CAISZK010000043.1 GCA_903889915.1 uncultured Bacteroidota bacterium | reverse complement strand
TGATAGCAGATGATGGCGAAAAGTATAACCCTGAAAACATAGAAGAATCACTGGTTGGACAATCTTCTTTCATTGAACAGTGCATGCTTTATAACAATCAGAAACCTTATACTGTTTGCTTACTCGTTCCTGACAAAGCCGCTATTCTTAACTGGATACAGGAAAAAAGATTGGATGTTACATCGGAAGAATCAATAAAGTCCGCTTTAAAACTTATCAATGCTGAAGTTTCTGAGTATCGTACAGGACAGAAATACGGAAAAATGTTTCCGCAACGATGGATTCCTTCAGTAATTGGCATACTTCTTGAAGAATTTACTGAAGACAATAATTTTTTGAACAGCACAATGAAAATGGTAAGAAATAAAATCACTGAACATTATTCAGAAAAGTTGAAATTCCTTTACACACCCGATGCAAAAGATATCTGCAATGAACAAAACGTACTTGCCATGAAAAAACTCCTCAACCTTAAACTTTGAACCCTGAACTATACCCTAACCAACAGCAATAATAACAAACCACTAACAACAAACCACAAACAACTAACATTCCCGCTGTTGATATTTTTCTTTCATCCGAATAATGAAATTGAGTAATTTTACAGCGGTTTAAAAATTAAAAGATCATGAAAAGTTTAAGTTTATTTTTATTTGTATCATTGGTCAGCATTTGCTCATACGGACTGAATCCCAGCAAGACCTATGCCCATTCGCCTGATGAATATGGAATGACTTATGATACCATTTCAATTCATACAGAAGATGCGCTTGTTCTGAAGGGTTGGTTCTTCAAATCAACCGTAGCCGGTTCATACAAAGTTATGATCATAAGCAATGGCGGTGATGGCAATATGGCCGACAACATCGAACTGGTGAGTAATTTCCTTACACTTGGTTATAATGTATTGACATACGATTACAGAGGATACGGAAAAAGCAGCAACTTCACTATCAACAAAGACTTCTTTATTTATTCGCAATTCCAGAAAGATCTTGAAGGGGTGTTAAGTTACGTTAAAAAGTATCAATCCAAAATGAAGACAGTCCATCTTTATGGAATAGGTATAGGAGCTGGTCTTTCATTGGGAATAGGCGCTAACCACACAGAGATTGGAAAAATTATTGCTGATTCTCCATACAGTAATTTTGAAGAAATGAAAACTATTATCAAAAGCGCTGACAGTACCGATGCCAAATTTCCATTAGGTTATAACAAAACCTACATGGAGCCTACTTATGCACTAGCAGCCAAAGGAGGCACATTGCAGGGAATTCTCTTTATAGCAGGTGAAGATGAAAAGATCTTTACTTCCAAAATTGCAAAGAAACTAGCCGGGATCAGGAGCAGCATTTCATCAACGTATATTGTCAAAGATGCCACGGCAGCAACAACTTTTTCATCCAACAAGACGAAATATTTTGCAGAGGTCAAGAATTTCCTGAAATGACAAAAAGGAATTAATTTGTAAAAAGGAAGCACCCTCGCTTCCTTTTTTTATTTTTGCATCTTTGTACCTTGAATTTTAAACCTTGAACATTTTATTTACTACAAACAAATTTTAAACAGGAATGGGCGCTTTTAAAGCATACGATATACGCGGAGTTTATAACAAAGACTTCAACAAAGAAGATGTTTACAGGATTGGATTTTATCTGCCAAAGTTATTAAACACAACTGAAGTGTTGGTGGGCCGTGATGACCGTGTTTCATCACCTGAAATCTTCGAATACCTCTCAAAAGGAATAACTGACAGCGGTGCCAACCTGTATGATGTGGGCCTTGCAACAACCCCTATGATCTATTACATGACTGCAAAGCATGATTTTGATGCATCGGTGATGATCACAGCTTCGCACAATCCGAAAGAACATAACGGGCTTAAAATATCGCGCACAAATGCCTTGCCGGTAGGTTTTGATACAGGTCTGAATGAACTCGAAAAATTAATAAAAAACGATCAGATAGAGGTTGCAATTCAAAAAGGAGAAATTATCAAACTCAATGTTAAGGAAGAATACACCGTTTTTTTAAAACAATATCTCACTGATTTTTCAAATCTGAATATTGCCGTTGACTGTTCAAATGGCATGGCCTGCCTGCTTATTAAAGAATTTCTGAACAAGAATATTTATTACATCTATGACGAACTTGATGGCACATTTCCCAATCATGAAGCAAACCCGCTGGAAGAAGAAAATGTCGAAGCTCTGAAACACCTTGTGCTGAAAGAAAAATGCGATGTCGGAATTATTTTCGATGGCGATGCCGACCGTGTGATGTTCGTTGATGAGAAAGGGAAGTTTGTATCTCCCGACCTGATGATCGCTGTTCTTGCACATTATTTTCTTGAAGAAAAAGGATTAAAAGGTATCGTGATACAGGACATCCGGACTTCGAAATCAGTCGGAGAATACATCGGACAGTTCGGTAGTACCATGCATACGTGGCGTGTAGGCCGTGCTTATGCTGCATTAAGGCTTAGGGAAATTGACGGAATTTTTGGTGGTGAACTTGCAGGTCATTACTATTTCCGTGACTTTTATTATTCCGATTCCGGCATCATGGCTTGTCTCATTATTATTGGAATATTGAGTAAAATGAAGGAAAAAGGAATCTCATTTTCATCTCTGATCAGTAGGATTTCCAAATACGAAAACTCAGGCGAACTCAATTTTAAAATTGAAAAGAAAGCCGAAGCCATGGAAAGAATTCGTGAACATTTTACATCACTTGAAAAACCAGTAGCCTTCTACGATTTCGATGGCTATCGTATAGAATTTAAAGATTGGTGGTTCAATGTCCGGCCTTCCAATACTGAACCATATCTGCGCTTTATTGCTGAAGCAACAAACAGAAAATTGCTTAAAGAAAAAATCAGTGATGTGAAAAAAATTCTTGAAGAATTTAATTAGAATTCACAAATGCGTAAAGCTCCTTTTGTTGTTATATTGACCCTGGTTTTTGTTTCGACCTTCTTATCAGGAAGAGCACAAAAGACAACAAAAGAAGACACGCTGAAATATAACCCCAAACGCTTGCGGGCAATACTTATAACCGAGGCTGCATTATACGGCGGCTCTGTTTATTTGCTCAATGATCTCTGGTATAAAAATTATCCGCGAAGCAGTTTTCACTTTTTCAATGATAATAAAGAATGGTTGCAAATGGATAAGATCGGGCATGCAACAACTTCTTCAAGAATAGGTGAGTTCGGATACAAATTTCTTAGATGGAGTGGTGTGAAAAATAATAAAGCCATTTGGTTTGGCGGAAGCCTTGGTTTTATCTACCTCCTCAACATTGAGATCCTTGATGGATTTTCATCTCAATGGGGGTTTTCAATGGGTGATTTCAGTGCGAATACTTTTGGCGCCGCATTGTTTATGGGTCAGCAATTTGCATGGAACGAACAACGCATTAAATTAAAATGGTCCTATCATCAAACAATTTTCCCCGATTATCGCCCTGACCTTTTAGGAAAAGGGATCACTGAAACATGGCTTAAAGACTACAATGGTCAAACGTATTGGCTGTCCTGTAACATCTCTTCTTTCCTGAGAAAAGGATCGCGTTTTCCAGCCTGGCTTAACGTTGCTGTTGGCTATGGAGCGGAAGGCATGCTGGGAGGCTATTCAAATCCTGAAACACATAATGGAGTAGCGCTGCCTTACTACGAAAGATACCGTCAATTATTCCTTGCACCGGATATTGATTTCACGAAAATAAAAACAAGATCAAAGTTTTTGGCGGACGTATTTTATGCCCTAAATATTTTAAAATGCCCTGCTCCAACACTGGAATTTTCGCAAAAGAAAATCCACTTTAGGCCTCTGTATTTTTAAGCTATCTGATCAGATTGTTTCCTGAGAATTTTTCAGGACATTATAAAGGAAGGCGCGTGCACGAAACAATTGTGCCTTTACGGTGCCAAGAGGAAGCTTCAATTCATCAGCAATTTCTTCGTAGGTCAGTTCCTGGAAATAGCGCATTTCAACAAGAGTGCGGTAACGGGGTTTCAATTTTTCAACCAATTCCCGCATTAATTTCTTTTTTTGTTTGATGATCAGATTCTCTTCCGGATCGGGAACATCAGCTGCAATATTAAATGCCACTCCTGTACCGTCATCATTTTCGAAAGTCTTATCAAGTGAAAAAGTGTATTTCTTTTTCTTACGGATAAAGTCAATACAGTTGTTGGATGCAATTTTGAACAACCAGGTACTGAAAGCGTAATCCGGCGTGTATTGATGAAGGTTTTTAAATGCTTTGCCAAATGCCTCGATTGTCAGATCATCGGCATCGTCTGAATTATTGGTCATCTTCAGCAGCATGTAATAAACAGACTCTTTGTAATTGCCCATCAGGTTGGCATAGGCCTTCTGATCGCCTTGCTCCACAGCCATCTGCACGAGTTTATAATCGCGTAGTGCTTTATCGGTGAGGTGTGAACTTACTTCCATTTATTTTGTTTCACTATGATGTTAGACAAACTAATCAAGGGGTTAAGTAACACAAATAGAAAATCTAACAGCGGCGAAATTAGTAATAATTTTTTTTCGTCCAACTTATTCATTGTTTTTTTGAAAATTATCATTTGCGTTGCCACCTTCAGAATATACAACGCAGAAATTATTAAAATATTGTACCAGGAGCAAAAAATAATTAACATCACCAGTAAAAGGGTCATGGATGCATAGAAAAAGAAATTGCTGATGGTGAAAAATCCAAGCAATATTTTGTGTAAAGGTTTATAAAGAAAGCCTGTTGTATAGTGACGTTTCTTCTGTTTTAACCATTCAGCGAAGCTTGATTTTGCCAAAGAAAAAGTTTGGCTTTCAATGGAAATTTCAATGGCAGTATTATTTTTTTTCGCCACCTGGTTAATAAAAAGGTCATCATCTCCGGATGGGATCTGGTAATGAGATGTAAAACCTTTGTTTTTGAAAAAAAGTTCTTTTTTATAAGCAAGATTTCGCCCGACACCCATATAAGTCATGCCTGCAAGTGACCACGAAAGATACTGCATAGCTGTCATGACCGCATCATAACGCACCAATTTATCAAGGAATCCTTTCTTTCTTTCAAAACCGCTGTAGCCTAAAACAATTTCCGTTTTCCCCTTGAAATTATTCTGCATTTCAGCAATCCACCTGTTACTTTTGGGTTCGCAATCCGCATCTGTCAATAGCACGATGTCGTGTTTTGCTGACCTTATCCCAAGTGCAAGTGCGAATTTTTTTCCACTGAAAAAGTTCACATTCTTGAGTATCGTCACAACATTAAGGTGAGGATAGTTTTCTGCAAAAGTTTTCAAAAGATATTTGCTGTCATCGTCCGAACAATCATTGACGACCACCACTTCAAAATCGGGATAATCCTGTTCAAGGATTGACTGCAAATTCTTTTTCAAGTTGGTATATTCATTCTTTGCACAAATAACAACCGATATTGGTTGGTATTGGTTTTCCTGGGATTTCTTTTTATAAAAAGCCAGCTTTCGGAAAATGCCCCAATAATAGATCATTTGTATCAGAAAAAAAGCTGCATACAGAATGAAGATTGTGAATAAAAAAGTATCAGATATAATATCGTTGAAAAACATTTATCGCTTCTAAAGATCAGTTGTAATTAGTATAGGGGAATTGGGTTATAAGGATATAAGCGAATAAGGAGGGGCATAACATCCTTAATCTGCTTCCTGTTCTGTTTATTCTGCTCATGATTTTTTTATTACACTTTTATTCCCGATACCCTTTTAAATAAGTGCACAAATTTACCCAAAGAAACATTTTAAGCTATACCTTTGGGACTTTATTTATAAACAAAATTACGTGAGTTTTCAAATAACACATAAAGATAAGGATACGAAAGCGCGGAAAGGCCAACTGATAACTGACCACGGAACAATTGACACACCGGTTTTCATGCCTGTAGGAACGGCAGGAAGCGTTAAAGCTATTCACCAAAAAGGGCTGAAAGAGGATGTTGATGCAAAGATCATATTGGGCAACACCTATCATCTTTATCTGCGCCCGGGGCTGGAAATTATTGAAAAAGCCGGCGGCCTTCACAAATTTATCGGATGGGACAGGCCAATGCTGACAGACAGCGGCGGATACCAGGTTTATTCCCTTGCCGACAGAAGAAAAATGACTGAAAATGGTGTGGTTTTTCAATCGCATATTGACGGTTCAAAACATTTGTTCTCGCCCGAAGCAGTGATGGATATTGAGCGAACAATAGGCGCTGATTTCATGATGGCTTTTGATGAATGTACGCCCTTCCCCTGCGATTATCAGTATGCAAAAAAATCAATGCAGATGACGCACAAATGGCTTGAAAGATGTATTGCAAGATTTACTGCCACCACGGATAAATATGGTTATTCACAAAAATTATTACCTATAGTACAGGGCAGCGTTTATAAAGACCTCCGTCAACAATCTGCTGAATTTATTGCAATGCAGAACATGGAAGGAAATGCAATCGGTGGCTTGTCGGTTGGCGAACCCATCGAAATGATGTATGAAATGACAGAGCTTGTTTGTTCCATTTTGCCTGCTGATAAACCCAGATACCTGATGGGAGTGGGTACTCCTGCAAACATTCTTGAATGCATTGCTCTTGGTATTGACATGTTCGATTGTGTAATGCCTACACGGAATGCACGAAACGGAATGTTGTTCACAAAGAACGGCATCATGAATATGCGCAATGAAAAATGGAAGTCCGATCTTAGTCCGCTTGATGAGGATGGGTGTTCTTTTGTTGACAATTATTACAGCAAGGCTTATGTGCGGCACCTGTTTATTTCAAAAGAAATTCTGGGACCTATGATCGCTACTCATCACAATCTTGCTTTCTATGTGTGGCTGGTTGGCGAAGCAAGAAAAAAAATTGCGGAAGGAACGTTTCACGATTGGAAAATTGAAATGGTGAAAAAAGTTTCAGCAAGGGTAGAATAAGTAATAAGTTAAAACAATTTGATGAAATAATTTGAAGAGGCTATCTTGAATAATTTCTTTCTTTATCCTCAAACATTAAGTTGCACTATGAAATCTATTGTCATTACGCGGATGTGTATAACAGGATGTTTGATCCTGCTATGCCGGATCTCTTTCGGACAAATGACCATTGACACTACCCACACTCCAATGGCGCTTGTGAATTTTATGGTTGGCAAAGAAAGCAACCTGATCATTAAAAGCGCTACATACAAAGGAGCGCGGCAATCAATAGGTCTTTTCAGCAATCCATTAAAAAACATAATCCCCAAAGGTCTCATTCTCTCAACCGGAAATGTGTATGATGCAATAGGGCCGCACATTCTGGTCAACAAGGGAACCCAAACATCGCCTGCCGGTGATACCGATCTTGAAAAAATTGCTGCCGGAAAAACTTACGACGCCGCAGTGCTCGATATATGCTTCACCTCTCTGTCCGACAGTATTTCTTTCAATTTTTTCTTTGCATCAAATGAATATCCCGATTTCGTTGATAAAGGTGTAAATGATGTTTTCGCCTTCTTTCTTTGTAACCAGGAATTGAAACTGAAAAAGAATATGGCAGTGATAGGACCAACGGAAATACCAATTACGATCAACAAGATCAATGATCACAGAAATAGCGGGTACTTCCTGAATAATCTTGTCTGGAACGATGAGAACATTGAGAAATTTAAAAGCGATAAAGATGCCGGGGCTTTGTCCTACATTTTCAATTTTAACGGAATGACCACCCTGCTTCATGCGGGATCAAAGGTGATACCGGGTAAAGAATATCATCTGAAAATCGCTATTGCCGACGTGGGCGACAGGATTTTTGATTCTGCAGTTTTTCTTGAAGCAGGTTCTTTTAAAAGCACAGGAAAAATTCCTGCCAATACATCAGCAATATCAAAAGAAACGGTTTTGAATAATTCCGAGATCACTGCAATAATCAATAAGGACACTGTCTTATCAAAAACACTGAACATAAATTTTCAATTTGATTCGGATAAAATAACAGATTCAAGTTCCTTTAAAATATTGGCGCAGGTAAAAGAACTTTTAAAGCTTCATAAAAAAATCACCCTGAAAGTTTGCGGACATACTGATAACCACGGCGACAAAGATTACAACAAAAAGCTTTCGCTTGCCAGGGCTAAAACCGTTGCATTGTACCTGACTTCGCACGGCATTGAACAAACACGGATAAGCTATGCCGGATTTGGCGACACCATGCCTGTTGCAACTAACGAAACTGAGGAAGGAAGAGCAAAGAACAGAAGAGTTGAATTTGTTTTTTCGAAAAGCCGGTAAAAGTTTTATAAATTCAACCAGAAGTAAAATGAAAAAAAATGTTCCACCTTACTGGAAGATGGAACATTTTATAAGAGATTTATTTCTTCTATCAAGAGTCAGAAATTTAATAAGAATTGCATTTCAAATTTTGCACTGAGGGAGGAATGAGATTATTGGATAAAGCTCCTCTGCAATTTTAAGTTCTCCCAATAATTCCATCAATTGAGATGTCTTCATCTAAAGATGGCCAATGAATTCCATATCCTGAATCAGTTACTATGAAATTATTACGGTCAGTGATACTTGCATTAGTTAGCTTTTTTGAAAGGTCGCTAAGTTTTACTTTAAATGTAGTTCCATCCACTTCAAGTATGAGAAAGTCAGAATCAAACTTTATTAGTGATATGTTATGAATCTTTGCCATTATAATGTTTTAAAATAAATGTTCCATCTTTTTTGAGGGGTGGAACATTTTTTTTGAATGAGAATTATTTGAAGACATTCATCAATGTATCGGATTGAAAATCCTTATAGTAAAACGGCAGGGATTGCAAATTCCTGCCGACAGAAAAATAATTTTCATATTCATTAATGATTAAAAATAATTTTCGAACTTGGAAAATTTAGGATAACTGTTCCAAACTTCTATCATTTTTGAAAGATAGATAAACAGAGAAGTAATACAGGATTTATTAGTTGGAGCAGTAAGAAATGGCACTTCGCCATTTTTGGAAAATAACCACCCATCATTTCTGCAAATAGCGTAATCCCTATCTAATACAATTATAACATTTGGTGCAAAAGAGTCAAAAGGAATATCATTTTTCTCACTATATTCAATTATTTTTGAAATTAAAGACTCCTTAGTTGGACCATGAAAGCCAAATAAAATACAAGGTGTATTTGGATGATTATCGTGAGTATTGTTACCTTTAAGATTATGAGAGCGATTTAAAAGTTTTACTTTTTTAAATGAATCTAATGCATGTTTTAAATGACCCGTATTTATTACTGATTTAACTTCAATAATTGCAATTACATTATCAGCAAGTGCAATTTTCAAGTCATTTATTAAATGAATTTTGGGTGATGAAAAAGATTGCACAATAATATCAATTTGACCGCTTGTGAAATTATTTTTATCTATTATTTCACCTGTGTAGAAGTCGACTTGTGAAGGTAAATTTGCTTTTAAAAACTGATTTATTAATGCCTCTCTTCCTGTTCCTTTAATATCACCATGTTTAGCAATTCCAAGATGATCAGATAGAGATATTAAATTAGTCCGAACTTTTGCAAAATGTTCCATTAACGTTTCACTTGCCATTTTTTTAAATTCTTAATTATCCATAATTATTGGCTTCTCAGTTTTATCCTTTTTTTTTATAGTGAAAATGAAACTTCATTTATTAATTTCAATTAAAAATCTTATTATGCGACAGATGCAAAAATAGACCGACTGACAATTTGCTGTAAATATTTATTTGATGAAAGTTACTTCTGGTTCTTCGGCAGATAACTCAAAATCAATATTAGAAATACATTCTAGTTCAAGCATTTCAAAGATAGTATTTTCAGTTGCTGGAGATTTTATATTTATAAAATTTATAAGCTTTGCATCAGAAGCAATATACTTTGCAAAACCAGTCTTTGGTAATTTAAACAGTTCACTTGCTTTTATACCAGCGATTGTACGAAAGCCAACAGTAATTTCTATGTCTGACGGCAATGGATGGTATCGAAAAGTTATTTCTATTTTTTTGTAATTAATTCCTCCTTTTACATGAATAACATGAGGAACATTTGCTTTAAGCTGAATTAATATTCTTTCAATTATTGATTCCATTTTATATTTTTAGTATTTCCATTTTATATTGTTTGCAAAGATACTAAAATATTAAATAAACCCTGATAAAAGTATACAAAATAATTAAAATAAAAGATTAAAGTTTATAATTGTAAACTATATTCAACAGCAAAATCCTGGAAGGTAGGTTCTTTCAGGATTTCAATTAATATTAATATTTACGTTACCAATAAACGATCACCATTCCATTTAGGCCAGGATTACCACTGGTAGACAAGTGACCCCCTGTACCTCCAGTTCCAAAAGTACCAAGAGGACCACCGGAATTACCTGCTCCACTTCCGTATGTACCTCCAGAACCTCCATCCTCATGTATTAAACCATTACTTGAGCCACCTGAATTACAACATCCTCCACTAAATGGATTTCCTCCTGATGCATATATTAATGAACCAAAACTTGAAGTCCCACCTACTGTTGGATTTGAAGACTGATATATACCTGCATTACCACCTGTGCCAATAGTAACAGTATAAATTTGACCACCACTTACAGTAAAATAACCTTTACCATATCCACCACCACCACCACCTGACCCAGAATTAGAAGTACCATCACCAGCAGAACCACCTGCACCGGCTCCCCATACTTCAACTATTAGTTGTGTTACCCCAGTTGGTATTGTAAATGTACCAGAAGATGAAAATATTTGAAACCCTGATTGAATACTGGCACCTGATGCGCCAGTAGCCCCTGTCACTCCTGTTGCACCTGTAACACCAGATATTCCATTAGCTCCAGACGGTCCAGTTGCTCCCGTTGTTCCTGAAGGACCGGTAGCTCCTGTCGCACCAGTCGGACCAATCGGACCACCTGATGGTCCAGTTGCTCCGGTAATTCCATTAGTTCCTGCCATACCAGTAGGTCCTGTAACTCCATTAGTTCCTGCTGCTCCCGTGGGACCTGTTGGACCATTCATGCCACTTGTGGCAGTTCCTGCATAAAGTGCATAAGGCACACTCAACAATTGGGATGTTCCCATTGGAACATAAGATGTGCCGCCTGTTGCGTCCATTTCAATTTTTACATAATAGGTTCCGGAAACCCATGTGATGCCAGCAAAATTGCCTGAAACATAAGTGCCATTTCCTATTTCAAGATTCATCAAACCATAGCTGTTTGAGGTAACACTGTGCGTTTCGCAATAAACAGAAGGCCCTGTGGGGCTGCCTTGCAAGATATTTATCCGCAATGAAATGTTTTGGCTTGCCAAAACATTGCCGCTTAAATCCCTTGCGATTGCCTGGTACTTGAAGGCTTGCGGAACCTGTGCAAAAATGATTGCTGAAAACAGCAATGCGAAAACTGTAGTAAAGAGTAATCTTTTCATGTTATTTGTGTTTTATGTTTAATTTATTTTTTCAATTTTAAATGATTTTATTAATTTGCCGTGCACATTGTAAAAGTTCAACAAATAAATACCTTTAGAGATATTTTGAAGATTTAGAGTTTTTGTTTTTTCTTCTGATTTTATCTTATCATTTATCAATAATTTACCTTGCGCATCTATTAATTTAAGTTTTAGAGTCTCTGTGTTTTTAATAAGAAAATCAATCGTGATATTGTCTGATGTTGGATTTGGATAAACTGTTATTGAATAATTATCATCTGCAATTTCGTTAATTGATGTAATTACGTAACGATTTTGATGAAAACCTTGTGTAATTGTATTATTTGTTCCGGTATTTGTTTCAATTATACTTTCACCAATTGACCATTCCAAAGCGAAATTGCCATTAACAAAATAATCACCTGCTGTAGAATATAATTCAGGAACGAAGGGTAGCGCTGAAGTTGTATTATAACTGTAAGCTGCCGATGTATTGCTGCATCCGGATGAATTTGTAACCACAACATAATAGGAACCGTTTTGTGTTGCAGTATAGGATTGAGAGGTAGCCCCAGTAATTATATTGCCATTATAATACCACTGATATATACTTGCTGCAGTTGAAGTAAGAATACTCCCATTTACTGTAATTATTGGTTGAGGTGGCAGAGAATTAATTGTCACACTTAATGCATTTGACCATGTACCAATTCCGCAATTATTTACACCATAAACAGAAATTGATGCTGTGCCAGTATAAGTATTATTCCAATCAACAATTGATGTTGTACCTGTTCCGTTTATGGTTCCTGCACCAGAAGGTGAAATACTCCAAACATACGAAGTCGCATTTGTTGCACCATTAGTTGTATAATTTGTATTAGCTGGATTTGGACAAAGAGATGTTGTGCCTGTTGGAGTGGCTGCTATGGAGGGAACAGAATTAACTGTGATTAAATTATTAATTGAATAAGAATCATTATTCGTTCCATTAGAAACGGTCAGAGAAACAGTGAATGTGCCTGCTGTTGAATAGACATGTGATGGATTGGATGATGTAGATGTATTGCCATCACCGAAATTCCATGCCCAACTTGTTGGGTTGCCAGTTGTAAGGTCTGTGAAATTTACAGTATTTCCAATACATATTGTTGTTGGTGTGGCAGAAAAATTTGCAGTTATAGGTTGATTAGCGATTACCTGAACTGGGAAAGGATTTGAATATTGATAAGCAGTTTCAGGAGCTAATATCCAACATCCATTATTTGAATAAAAGACTTTTAAGTTATAATTCCCGGGTGTTGCAGTGATATTATTTGTAGAAAAGTTATATGTGCTGTAAGTTTGGGCTATTTGATTTACTCCATTTATTGTTTCAATAATCTCAATCAAATTATCGTATTGATCAAATAATCCTAAATATAAATCACCACTATAATCTTCAACTCCATCATCTCTAAGAGTAACAGAAACACTTAAAGATTGTCCTTGCACAATTGGGTTTGGTGTTAAAGAAAAATTACTATTCATTGCCATATAGGCACCAGGAACAATATAAACAACAGCGCCCTGATCTGATGCAAAATTATATGATGAACTATTAGGGATAAGGCTATTTAAATAACAATAACTATTATATGACGAAGAGCCCCAGCCCCAATTAAAATGAAAATAATCAGTTGTCGAATAACCATCGCATACAAAAGCATGTCCGGCTACTGGAGATTGTGTATAATCTATTCCGCAATATTCTATTGGCCTTTGCGCATCTAATTCGCTTGTCAGTAAAGCTTGCCAATCACCCGAATAGGTGCTTTCATCATAGTATGTTGCACTCGATGAATAGCCGAAATAATTTATTAATGCATTTGGGACATATGATGTCTGAGTTCCACTTTCAGTCGGACTATATTCCATATCGACACTTATACCACAATGATAAAGTAAAGTTGAAATGGCATTTTTTTGAGCTTGAGTACTGCCTGATGATAATGTTGCTGGCATATTTGCCCAGTCATAATTAGCTGAACAAAAATTTGCTGTCAAATAACCATAATTAGATATTGTATTTGCATCATTATCAGTATGACTTCCAATTCCCTGTGATGGGAAGTATAAGCCATAATCATAACCCCAATACCTCATTATTTGCCCCATCGCAGTGGCTACACAACCAGTAACACTTCCTCCCGGACATAAATTATTATAATAAGGTGATTGATCCCAAGTAGTAGTCAGCAAAGGACCGACACTTTGAATACTACTTATTCGAGCATTTGATACATTAGAATAATTTGCCCACTTATTTGCAATTGAGCTATCGGCTCTAATATTATTTTGCTTTACAAAAAGAATTTGATCTTTATAATTGCTCATCCATTCAACAAAAGCGGGTGGAGGATCAACATTTGAATAAGAACCTTGAAGATTATAAGCAAGGATAGGAACCACATTGCTTTCAGCTGAAACAATAATCCAACCTCCACTTGTAATATTGTAAACATAATAAATGGTATCAGAATTTTCAACTCTTGATTGGGCAAGGGTTAGCTGTAATGTTGAATAATCCAAAACTCTTTTTGAAGATGCCATTTCATAAAAGAAATTTTTTGCAACCGTTTTTGCAGTTGAAGTATCAACAATTCCTGCAAAGGTTTGTGTAGTTACAATTGCAGCAAGAAATATTATCAATATTGTTGCCTTCTGGATAAGGTGAGTAAAGTGTATTTTCATTTTTTTGTTTTAGCATTATTTCTAATGAAATTTTATAAATTAAAAAAGCGTGGAACCGAAACAATATCTGCACAAGAGGTACTGGTATACCCACGCAACAAATAAGTCCAGTCCACGCCTGCCGGCGCGTCCTGCTTATTATTCATGTTGCTTAAAAATTACCAGTTTTCTTGTGCAAGAATAAAAGCTAACGCTTTTTCAAAAACCCGTAGGATATAATCCAACGGATAAATATTTTTTAAAGAACTCTTTAATATTTGACTTTGCAAATATACTATTTTTATAATCACCAAATGTTTTTTGAATAAATTCTCAGGAATATTATTTTCAGAAAATTACACTTCACTTTTGGCTTTTTCTCTACACCAAAATTTTATAGGCATCATGCGAACAACTGCCATTTCATGATTTCAAGAGTCGCTCTCCATTTATAAAAGCCACCGGCTGCAATTTGGTATTGCAGCCGGTGCTTTTTTAATAGGTTTTATCGAATTTCATCATTGGGTTTATGAGAAAGGAATATTCGCTCCAAAATTTCGCTCTTGTAACTTGCAGTTATTTAGGTAATTCATGCGGGGTTGTTCATAATTTCAAGAGTTACTCTTCATTCTTCAAGAGAATGAGACGATTCTTTAAGAGAATCGTTCGATTCCGTTGAAGAATCGAACGAAACTCTTGAAGTCAGTCTTCATTCTTTGACGGAATCGTTCGATTGCGTTGAAGAATCGAACGAAACTCTTGAAGTCAGTCT
>CAISZK010000042.1 GCA_903889915.1 uncultured Bacteroidota bacterium | reverse complement strand
TTTGGGAAGTAAACTGCGCACTTTGCGAAGGTAACTGATTTTTTTAGGAAGTATACTGCGCATTTTGGGAAGTATACTGCGCATTTTGGGAAGTATACTGCGCACTTTGCGAAGGTAACTGATTTTTTTAGGAAGTATACTGCGCATTTTGCGAAGGTAACTGATTTTTTTAGGAAGTATACTGCGCATTTTGCACAGGATGCTAACTGATAATATAATCATGTAAATAAGTTCGGGGCTATTAATAATAAATCAAAATGTTACGCAATGCTTTGTCATGCATAGTGCAGTTAACATACGTTCTAATTGCGTTTATGAATATTATAATGTTGAGTCCACTCCGATAAGTCTTTTTCTTGCCGCAAAGGCTCAAAGACTCGAAGTTTCGCAAAAAAAAAAACTTGCTTTTCAATGCTTTGCGTATCTTGATGTCTTAGTGTCTTAGCGGCATTTTTGTGTTTTATTACTTTTCGGAGCAGGCTCAATGTTTGGAATTTGATGAAAATGATTCAAAATTCCGTGTTTCCCTTTTTATGAAAAGACTAAACACTATTCAATCATTCAAACAAAATGCATCATCTTTCTTTAAAAATAACTCCATAACGAAACTTATTTGACACTTTTTAAACCTTGATCGTAAATGCAAACACAGGCATTTCGGCCTTATTATCATTTTGTCCCTTAAAAAAATTATAAAGTTAAAATTCTTGATTATCATATTTATACTAAAGATTTCCCCGTTGGATTAAAGGTATCCTACGGGGTTAAAAAAATAGAAAAGTAGGGTTTTCCCGAAATCAATTATCCTGATTTATAAATAAAATCCCGGTGGCTTTCCTCCTTCATGGTATTATTGCAGAAATTCAAAAAAAATAGCAGGAGAATAGGAGTAAGCCAAATAGTGTATATTTGTAAAATTTTTCAATTCTATCAGGTATGAAATTTTATTATCCTCTTTTATTTTTCTTTATTTTAGCTTCATTTGCCAATGCGCAAAAGACTGGTGTTAAAGGCAAAGTAACCGACTCAAAATCCACCGAACCTCTGGTGGGCGTAACCGTTTCTGCTGAAGATAACACGGTTGTTGTAACTGATATTCATGGAGAATACCTTCTGGAATTAAAGGCAGGCGAACACATCATTACTTTTCAGTACATCGGTTTTGCAACCGAGAAACGCAAAGTTTTTATTAATGATGGCAAAATAAAAACCATGAATATCATGGCTGTGGTTTCTTCAAACATGCTCAATGAAACGGTGATCAGCGCCGGAAAATTTGAACAAAAATTGTCGGATGTAACAGTTTCTATCCAGGCCATCAAACCGGCAATGATTGAAAACAACAATACAAACAGCATCGAGACAATTGTTGATAAATCACCCGGAGTAACCATCCTGGATCATCAGGCAAGCATTCGTGGCGGAAGTGGATATAGTTATGGAGCAGGAAGCAGAGTTTTGCTGCTCGTTGATGATCTGCCAATGCTATCAGGTGATGCAGGTGATGTGAAATGGGAATTTGCCCCCGTTGAAAACATCGAGCAGATAGAAGTAATTAAAGGCGCTGCTTCGGCTTTGTATGGCTCGTCTGCTTTGAACGGGATTATCAACATCAGGACCACACAGCCAGGGCTGATCCCTCAGACAAAAATTATTATCAACGATGGTTTGTACATGAATCCTGAAAGAAAAGAAATTATTTGGTGGGGAGTCAATCAACCATTATTCATGGGTATTCAATTCCTTCATTCCAGGAAAATAAAAAACCTGGACTTTACCATTGGCGGCAATCTTTATTTCGATCAGGGTTACCGGCTGGATGATAATAAACAGCGCGCCCGTATTAATGTTAACCTACGGTATAAAAGTAAAAAAGTCAAGGGACTTTCCTATGGAATTAATGCAAATGCGTTGAATAATAAAGGCCATAATTATCTCTTATGGCTCAACGGCGACAGCGGTGTTTACCGTCCATCCGCTTCCTATTCGCAGGAGATCAATAACAGCCGCATGAATATTGACCCGTTTATTGTTTACTATAGAGATAGCACTGTGCGGCACAGTTTGAGAGGTCGTTATTATCAGATAAACAACAGCAACAGTTCGAAGCAATCTGCACGTTCCTACGTTTACTATGCAGAATACCAATTTCAGAAACATTTTAAAAGAAACCTCACTCTCACCACAGGGCTTACCGGCTCCTATGATTATGTGGTTTCTGATCTGTATGGCGATATTAACCATTTTGCTACCAACGGCGGTGTGTTTGCTCAATTTGATAAAAAAATCCGCAAACTCACTTTGTCACTTGGAGCACGCAATGAGATTTACAGAATGGACAAGAACAATGATAATTCAAAACCGGTTTTCAGAACCGGTTTGAGCTATCAGGTAGCCAAAGCTACTTTCCTTAGGGCTTCTTTCGGGCAGGGTTTCCGTTATCCTGCAATAGCTGAAAAGTTCATTTCATCTTCAGTTGGCGCTATCAAGTTGTTCCCCAACGACACACTTAAACCCGAAACCGGCTGGAGCGCTGAGATTGGTTTCAAACAGGGTTTCAAATTAGGAGGCTGGCTTGGTTATGTTGATGTCGCTGGTTTCTGGACGCAATATCACAATATGATTGAGTTTACCTTCGGACAGCATTATCCCAATGATTCAATTGCTGCCAATCCGGGTATCCATTATTTTGATTACACCGGGTTTAAAGCGTATAATATCAGTAATGCACAAATTAATGGCTATGATGTTACCGTGATGACCCAGGGAATATTATTTGGCTTCCACACAACGATATTGGCTGGTTATACTTTTACCAACCCTATTGATCTCGACCTTAAAAGGGATTCATTAAAGACAACCAAAGGCGATATTTTAAAATACAGGTTTTACCATTCAGCAAAAGCGGACGTTGAAATTGATTACAAAAGTATTGGATTTGGTATAAACATTGAATACCACAGCTACATGATCAATATTGACAAGGCTTTTGAAGACCCGATTAAATTGCCCGATGGACATCCTTTGATCCAGAATGGCGATACGGTATTTATCCTTCCGGGACTTAAAGAATACAGGGAAAAGCATCACACAGGCGATATGATCTTTGATGCCAGAGTTTCTTATCAGATAACTGAACAGGCTAAGGTTTCATTTATTGTTAAGAATTTATTTAACCGTGAATACATGGGTCGTCCCGGCGATGTACAACCTCCAAGAAATATTGCTCTTCAGTTGTCTTTTAAATTTTAAACAGGAAGTTATCTTTCCTTATTTTGAGAATTATATGTTATGAACTCCGGAGTTCTGATGAATTGCCCGGGTAGATATTTTTTTCTTATCTGATCACAATATTATTTACCGGAATTGTGTAGTAAGCGGTTGAATAAGTTTTTATTCAGAACTAATGACCAATTCTTTTCTTAATCATTTTCGACAATCTCTGATTGACTCTACCATCATAGTAGCATATTCATTTCTTGTGATTCATAAAAAATCATAAAATACCTTAAATAAATATTTGTAGTTGGTGTTTTTAATTTAGAGAAATTAGGGTTATTCCTATAAATTTTAACGTTAAAATCAACTCTATATTTTATAACCATTCTCTTCCGGATTTTTTCATTCAATGGATAACAATTTTGACTTTTCTCAAAAAAAGTACATTTGCAGAAATTCCTAAATCAATAAAGTATGAAGCAACTATTAACTTTTCTCTGTTTATTTACAATTTTTTCAACAACATTTGCTCAAAAGACTGCTATTACAGGTAAAGTGATAGATTCAAAATCAAAAGAACCTCTTGCCGGAGTTGCTATTGTGGCTGAGGATAACACAGGAGTTGTTACTGATGACAAGGGAGTTTACATCCTGGAATTGAAGTCCGGTGCTCATACCATTATTTTCCGCCGCATGGGTTATGCTAGCGAAACACAAAAAATTACACTGACTGCAGGTGAGATCCGCGTTATCAATATTAATGCCACTGCCTCCTCAAGTATGCTTGATGCAATGGTGGTGAGCGCAGGAAAATTTGACCAGAAATTGTCGGATGTTACCATTTCTCTACAGATCATTAAAACTGCAATGATTGAAGACAACAACACCAACAGCCTTGAAACCATAGTTGATAAAACTCCTGGTGTAACAGTTCTTGACGGACAGACAAGCATACGCGGAGGAAGCGGTTACAGTTATGGAGCAGGTAGCAGGGTGCTGCTTCTTGTTGATGATCTTCCGATGCTTTCAGGCGATGCAGGTGATGTAAAATGGGATTTTGCCCCCATTGAAAATGTGGAACAGATTGAAGTGATCAAAGGAGCTGCTTCAGCGCTTTATGGTTCATCGGCTTTGAATGGCATCATTAATATTAGAACACAGGAGCCGGGCAATACTCCACGCACAAAAATTATCATGAACGACGGGATCTATATGAACCCACAGAGAAAAGAAATTATCTGGTGGGGGGCTTCACAACCTTCATTCCAGGGCATTCAATTTTTACATTCACGAAAAATTGGAAATTTAGATCTTACAATTGGTGCCGATCTATATTCAGACCCGGGTTACAGAGAAAATGATGACGAACAAAGATTCAGAATAAACGCCAATTTTCGCTACAGGGATAAAAAGGTAAAAGGACTTTCATACGGATGTAATTTCAATACCATGAAAGATAAAGGTCATGACTACCTGATGTGGTTGAACGGAGATACCGGAGTTTACAGGGTTTCCCCTTCATTTACACAATTGAAAAACAATAGCCGTACGAGTATTGATCCTTTTATTGTGTATTATAAAGATACGACCGTTCGCCATAGTCTGCGTACCCGCTTTTACCAGGTTAACGACTTCAACAATTCTGCACATTCTTCACGCGACGATTTATTGTATGCCGAATACCAATTTCAGAGGCACTTTTCAAGACATCTTACAATGACTACAGGGCTTACGGCTACCTATGATTATGCTATTGCTGATCTTTATGGCACAGGTAGTCACTATGGTGCAAACGAAGGATTTTTCGCACAGTTTGATAAAAAAATCAAGAAAGTGACATTGTCTCTTGGTGCACGTTACGAGATGTTCAAAATGGATCATGATAAAGACCAGTCGAAGCCTGTTTTCAGAACAGGTATTAATTATGAGTTGGCCAAAGCATCTTTCATCAGGGCATCATTCGGGCAGGGATACCGCTATCCTTCAATTGCTGAAAAATATATCGAGACTACTGTTGGTCCTATTCATCTTTTCCCTGATGATACGCTAAAACCGGAAACCGGATGGAGTGCAGAAATTGGATTTAAACAGGGTTTCAAGATCAGTGGCTGGTATGGTTATATTGATATTGCAGGTTTCTGGACACAATATCACAACATGATCGAGTTCACTTTTGGTCAACATTATCCCAATGATTCAATTGCAAATAATCCGGGTCTCCATTATTTTGATTACACCGGATTTAAAGCATATAATATCAGCAACGCACAGATCAATGGTGTGGATATTACTATCATGGGACAGGGCAAATTTTTTGGACTTCCTGCAACGGCGATGCTTGGCTATACTTATACGAATCCCACAGATCTTGACCTGAACCGGGATTCACTGAAATCGCACCCCCAGAATAACATTTTAAAATACAGGTTTTATCATTCTGCTAAGGCTGACTTTGAAGTGCAGTATAAAGATTTTGCAGTTGGCGTAGGTTTGGATTATCATAGTTTTATGATCAACATTGACAAGGCATTTGAAGAGCCTATCAGGCTACCTGATGGTCATCCTCTGATACAAAATGGCGATACTGTGTTTATCCTTCCGGGACTTAAAGAATACCGTGAAAAGCATCACAGCGGCGACATTGTTGTTGATGCCCGTGTTTCATACCAGATCACTGAGAAAACTAAAATTACCTTCTTGGTAAAGAATATTTTCAATCGTGAGTATATGGGTCGTCCGGGAGATGTTCAGCCTCCAAGGAATGCCGCACTGCAGCTGGCATTGAAGTTTTAGGATGACGTATTATTGCCTATTGTTCATTTTTTTCCCTTGACTTCAGTTTATAGTTAGTTATTGCCAGTTGTATATTGGTTTTTGATTTCTTCACTAAAATTGAGGGGATTGCATTTTGCTATTTTATTAATAAACGTTAAATTATAACAATGATTTAACAGAATTAATTTGAATAAGTATATTTGCATCGTTCAACAAACCACATACAATATGAAGCACTTCTACTTGTTCCTTTGTTTTCTAGCGTTATCCACAATAGTAAATGCACAAAAGACTGCCATTACAGGCAAAGTAATTGATTCAAAAAGCAAGGTTCCTCTTGTTGGCGTTGCCATAGTTGCGGAAGATAATACCGGCGTAGTGTCAGATGTCAACGGAGTGTATATCCTCGAGCTTAAAGCTGGCGCTCACACGATCATCTATAAGTACATGGGCTATGCAACTGAAACAAGAAAAGTGACGCTTACTCCTGGCGAGATCAAAACAATCAATATTGATGCTGAAGCCGCTTCCAGCATGCTGAATGAAATGGTTGTCAGTGCCGGCAAATTTGAGCAGAAAATGTCGGATGTCACGGTTTCCATTCAAACTATCAGGCCGGCAATGATAGAAAATAACAATACCAACAGCATTGAGACTGTTATTGATAAAACTCCCGGCGTTTCCATCATGGATAGCCAACCAAGCATACGCGGAGGAAGCGGATATAGCTATGGTGCAGGAAGCCGTGTTTTGGTTCTCGTTGATGATCTGCCAATGCTTTCGGGCGATGCCGGCGATGTGAAATGGGACTTTGCTCCAGTCGAAAACATTGAGCAGATCGAGGTCATCAAAGGAGCATCTTCAGCCCTCTATGGTTCATCGGCTTTGAATGGCATCATTAACATAAGGACTGAAGAGCCCGGGAATGTGCCACGCACAAAGATCATTGTCAATGATGGTATTTATATGAATCCACTCAGGAAATCTATTATTTGGTGGGGCGCATCACAGCCCGATTTTATGGGTGCTCAATTTTCGCATTGCAGGAAAATAGGAAGCCTAGATCTTACAATGGGAGGCTACTTTTTTTCAGATCAGGGCTACAGGCAGGAAAATGATGAA
The DNA here is from genome assembly GCA_903889915.1 of uncultured Bacteroidota bacterium. GTDB lineage: Bacteria > Bacteroidota > Bacteroidia > Bacteroidales > CG2-30-32-10 > CAISZK01. Next base: position 5,588 of record CAISZK010000042.1, on the reverse strand, counting down.
CAAAGATTCAGGGGAAATATCAACCTGCGCTACAGGAATAAAAAAATCAAAGGACTGTCGTATGGACTTAACCTTAACGCTGAAAAAGTTAAAGGTCATGATTATCTTTTATGGCTCAATGGTGACACCGGAGTTTACCGTATTTCACCTTCTTACATCCAGTCAATGAACAAAAGCAGGTTTAGTGTAGATCCTTACATTGTTTATTACAGAGACAGCACTGTGCGTCACAGTCTGAGAGGAAGATACTATCAGATCAATGACTATAACAACACCAACCAGACCGACAACAGTTATCTTTTTTATGCAGAATACCAGTTCCAGAGACATTTCAGAAAGAACCTGACAATGACCACCGGCATAACCGGAACTTATAACTATGCTGTTGCTGACCTATACGGAGCCGATGCCCACTATGCCAATAACGAAGGATTTTTTGCCCAGTTTGATAAAAAGGTAAAAAGATTTACTATCTCGCTTGGCGCTCGCTACGAATTGTTCAAAATGGACCACGACCAGGATCAGTCAAAGCCTGTGTTCCGTACCGGTGTGAATTATGAACTGGCCAAAGCCACTTTTCTCCGTGCATCATTTGGACAAGGTTACCGCTACCCATCAATTGCCGAAAAATTCATCAATTCCACAGTCGGCGCTTTGCACCTTTTCCCCAACGATTCGTTGCAACCCGAGACAGGCTGGAGTGCGGAAATTGGTTTCAAACAGGGATTCAGGATCAGCAGTTGGTTCGGCTATTTCGATATTGCTGGCTTCTGGACTCAATACCACAACATGATCGAATTTACATTCGGCCAGCATTATCCTAATGATTCGATTGCCCATAACCCGGGAGTGAACTATTTTACCTATACAGGTTTCAGAGCTTATAATATCAGCAATGCGCAAATTAACGGTGTTGACATCACCATCATGGGGCAGGGCAAATTCTTCGGACTTCCTGCCACATTGCTCATGGGATATACTTACACCAACCCCACCGACCTTGACCTGAACAGGGATTCATTGAAATCCCATCCGCAAAATAATATTCTTAAATACAGGTATTATCACTCAGCCAAAGCCGACTTTGAAGTGTCTTATAAAAAGTTTTCTGTAGGTTTCAATGTGGAATATCACAGCTTCATGATCAATGTTGACAAAGCTTTTGAAGAACCAATCAAACTGCCCGATGGACATCCACTGATACTGAATGGCGACACAGTGTTTATCCTGCCGGGATTAAAGCAATACCGCGAAAAGCACCACACAGGCGATATCGTTTTTGATACCAGGTTGTCATACCAGATCACTGAAAAAACCAAACTTTCAATAGTGATGAAAAACGTGTTCGACCGCGAATATATGATTCGTCCGGGCGATGTGCAGCCACCAAGGAATGTTGCAGTGCAGTTGGCGCTGAAGTTTTAGGGAAAGATTGTTTGAAACGTTTGAAGTGTTTGAAACGTTCAAAGTTTACCATGCTGGATAGAAAATATCCCAAGGGATGAAGGTTCAATGTTGCAAGATTCCAACAGGAAATAAATGAAAAATGTTCCACCTTTTTGAGGGACGGAACATTTTTTTTTGAATGAACATTGTTTTATTGCACTTATTGGGAGACAAGGCTGCGCACCTTTTTACTAGCGATCTATGGTCTCCACTTTTATTTTCACATTGTGATAAATTTATCTTCCTGCCAATATCGTCTTACTGTCCCGTCGTGCAAAGTAATTTCCAATACTCCGCCGGCCCATTCTGCTTTGAGCACCAGAACACCAACCGAGATTGTTGTATAGTTAAATTGATCTTTATAGACCAACACTTTTGGGCCTTTAATTTTAATTATCCCAAAGCTTATAAATTTATAATCCCATGCCATAATATCTTGTTTTTAAATTGTTACTTACTTATTGGATTTTTCAGGTTCCGCATTGTTTTTCTCCTTTGATTGCAAATCCCTGACGGCGGAAAATCCCTGACGGCGGACAGCGGAAATCCAATCAATGAGCCTCAACAGATACAATGGCATTCCCGTTTAAATCTGTTAAAACTAAACTGGCCCTTATATCAGTAGCAGCGCCAATTACAGTAACCTTTGCGTAAACCAGGCCAACGGCAGCCGAATTGGAAGGTATGTATAACGGAGCTGATGTGCCGGTGCCACCATCCGGCTGCAAATTGTTGTAGCTTACCGTGCTTAGCGGATTGCCTCCGGCATCCTTTATTTGGATAGTTCCGGTTCGTGGTTGATTACATACATTCAGCACATGGCAGTACAACTTCAGTTTATTTGACTGCGCATTCTGAAAACTAATGATTGGGGTGTACAATGTTACAGTTGCCATTTTTAATAATTTTATTGGTTAATGTTTATTTTTAATTAAAATACTGTTTAAATCATTCAGTTTCTCAAGTGATTTCCCTTTTTCCCTTTTTATTTAAACGAGATTTGCCACAAACAGCATATCGTATCGGACTTACAAATCCCTATCTATTTTCCCGGATTGAAAATCCTTATAATAAGACGTCAGGGATTGCAAATCCCTGACGGCGGAATCTCTGACTGCGGACGGCAGTTTAATTTTAAATTGTTGTATCGCCAACAGTACGCGAAGTTATGGCGCCTTGTATCATAACAATGTTCTCTGATACGCTCAGATCAATTATTATCGCACGCCGGGAACCATCAAACACGTATGTTACAGGACTGCCTGCTTCATCTGTAACAACATAAAAATTTCCTGTTTGGGCAATAGTTTTTTTATAAGTTGCGTAACCATTTGCCGTAATTGCAAATGCCCATGTTCCCGTAAATAGAATTTTTTTGTACACTAGTACACTTCTTGTTGTATCCATAATTTTCTTTTTTTAATTTTTCCCTACTCATTGGCTTTTCGGGTTCCGCCCCGTTTTTAGCCCGTTGGAAATTTTCCAATGGGCTGAATGGTTTCTGGTCTCCATTTTTTCTTTTCTGATAAACCGACGGGTTAACCCGTCGGCTCATTCAATATTTTCAATCTTTATCTTGTAAGTTTTCTGAAGCTTCCGGATTCATAATGCTTGCAAACTCTACAAACTCTACAAACTCTACAAACCCTACAAACCCTTCAAACTCTTCAAACTCTTCAAACCCTTCAAACTCTTCAAACTCTTCAAACCCCTAGTACAGTTCTACAATAAACCTTGTTTCTTTACTATCGCTAACATTAACCAATGTGAGGAAGCGGTTTTTAGAGTAGTCGGTTACTTTAAATTGTATAACATCAAATTTAAGTTGTTGTCCGGAGTTTATAGCCACTCCTTCGCTGTCGGTGCCACCGGGGGTGCTTGCCAGGTAAGCCATAATATCGCTTTTGCCTGTGCTTTTTATGCGAATAATATCGCCGGCTTCGAAGGTATGTGTGAGTGTCGGATGATTTTCCGATGGGTCGAGATGTCCTTTCCAGATGGTTTGTTCAGGATTGGTTAAACTTTCAACATCAAACAGTGTGCGAACCATATCGGGTTTATCCGGGAATTTATTGATCAAAAATGCCAGGTCTTGATACTGCATAAGCATGGCAGCTTTGCGTGCATTTTCCAGGGCGCCACTGCCTGTTTCTTTCGAGCCTTTTGCGCCAAGCTGAACATGGCGGGCATCCACTAAATCATTCAAAGTTCCGTTTACCAACAGTTTTACATCTGCCAGTGCAGCATCAGTGCCGATGGTATTATTCAGGCTTCCAACGGCGGCAATGCGGTTATCTTTTGTACCTTTATAAAATGGTTTATGTTTATTGGGGAACAGTTCAACATAACGATCACTGCCTTTTTCGTAAACAGCCTGTATCATTACATCATATTTATTGATTCTTTCGGGCAACAGTTTCAACTGCTGATTAACTGTCAGCGTTTTCCCTTTTTGCACACCGCCTCTGCTTTTATAATCGTAATATTTTGCTTCGAGAACAAGGTGCAGGGGATTATACCTGTTGTACAAAATCGGGTAATCCAGGTCTGTTGGAAATTCATTTTTGCGCTCAAAAAGAAGACCATTGTGAGCAACCGATAATTTATACGCCAGTTTAAAATTGTTTTTGGTTTCATGCTCAAATTGATTGTTTAAATAATGCCATTCTTTCTTCATGATTTAAAGGTTTTAGTTAATACTATTTATAATTGTTTGTAATTATTGAAGTTGAACTTAAAAAAAATTGTTTTATTTTCGTTGATTGATAAAAGGGAATGATATTTATTGCCATACGGTTTTAAATAAAAATGAAGCAAATAAGAGTGTTTGCCTTCATATACAGTAAGGTATGAAGGCGAGTAAAAGTGTTTGCCTTCATAGGCTGTAAGACATGAAGGCGAGTAAGAGTGTTTGCCTTCATAGGCTGTAGGACATGAAGGCGAGTAAGAGTGTTTGCCTTCATAGGCTGTAGGACATGAACGCGAGTAAGAGTGTTTGCCTTCATAGGCTGTAGGACATGAAGGCGAGTAAGAGTGTTTGCCTTCATAGGCTGTAGGACATGAAGGCGAGTAAGAGTGTTTGCCTTCATAGGCTGTAAGACATGAAGGCGAGTAACTTTTTTCGCTCTCCAAAATAAAAGTCGTATTTGCAAAAGCAAAATAATCTATTCCCTCCCGACAAACTGCATTGAACGAAGGTAAAGAAAATGTGGAAGAGGTGTTATTAAAGTTACTTGAAGAATAATTGTAAGATGTTCCGTTGGAATTATTTTCTTCTACAGCCATGCAGCTTTCAGCCTCCCTTTCGCAACCGGCAATATTCTCCCCCTCTGTGTTTACAGAGTATTTAGATGAAAATATATCTGTAGTAAGAAAAGACATCATGAAATTTGAGGCTGCTAAATTATAAATTATTTCTGGTTTACCAAATTTATTTTTAAAAAAAATCTTAACATGAAAAAAAATGAGGAAAAGGAATGGAATGGTGTTTAAAAAATCAATACACATGATATAGCCACGGGAACTTGCGTAAATACTACGTTCTGCCAATTGGTATATGAGTAATGTATCGGGAAAAAAATGCAGGTTGAGAGGGTTAAAAAAATAGTAAAGGCGTAACAGAATGAAAAAACATCAATGCCCTCTGCATTGCTTTCTATAAACGGGGCATTTGATGGTGGGAATGAAAATGAGCGTTGTTTTTGCCCTTCGATGAAATCAAAAAAATGGCCGGAGGAAAAGGAGGCGTTTTGATGGTGATGGTCAGGTTTCGGGTTTCGGGTTTCAAATTTCAAATTTGAGCCTGCTCCGAAAAGTAATAAAACACAAAAATGCCGCTAAGACACTAAGACATCAAGATACGCAAAGCATTGAAAAGCAAGTTTGTTTTTTTGCGAAACTTCGAGTCTTTGAGCCTTTGTGGCAAGAAATAGACTTATCGGAGTGGACTCAATAAGGGGATTTAAAGAAAATAATTACCATTTTAAAAAACAATAAAATTTGATGTTCTACAAACATCAAGGATACCGGAGATGCTTTCTACTACAATAATAAAGCCTTCTACAAAGGCTCTCAACACAGCACCAGTGTTGAATTTCAAGAGATGTTTGTAGAACATCTAATTATTGTAGAAAATGGCTTCG
>CAISZK010000041.1 GCA_903889915.1 uncultured Bacteroidota bacterium | reverse complement strand
GTTTTCAGGCATAGTAGGACCAAGCGGTTCGGGCAAAACAACTCTCCTGAACATCATTGGTTCACTCGACACACCATCTGATGGGGATGCTATTGTCATTGGGAAATCAATCAGGTCACTTACGCATAAACAGGCTGCAATGCTCAGGAATATCAATATCGGTTTCATTTTTCAAACCTATAATTTACTACCTGTTTACACTGTTTATGAAAACGTGGAATTTGCCCTGCTGCTTCAGAAGAAGACATTCTCTGAAAGGAAAAAAGCAGTGATGGAAGCATTGGATTGGCTTGGTCTGACAGATAAAGTCAAATCACGACCGGCGCAACTTTCAGGCGGAGAATGTCAGCGTGTGGCTATAGCAAGGGCAATGGTGAAACGTCCGTTGCTGGTGCTGGCTGATGAACCTTCGGCTAACCTTGATGCCACAAATTCGCATCACATTGTTCAAACAATGAAAAAGCTGAATAAAGAACTGAAAACAACTTTCATTTTTGCCACGCATGATGAAAAAGTGATGCAGTATCTCGACCGCATCATCACACTGAAAGATGGAGAGGTTGAAAAGGATGAAAATATTGGTAACACAGGTAATAAGTAATTGGTAATTGGTAAAGTTCTCATCAATATCATGCGCATTAACTATTGACTATTGACTATTGACTATTGACTAATGACTAATGACCAATGACTAATGACAGTTGACCAATGACTATTGACTTAAAATTAAAAAAATGATAGCACTAAAATTAGCTTTCCGGAATTTATTTGGAGCAGGTTTGCGGACCTGGCTGAATGTTTCCGTCCTTTCTTTTGCCTTCGTTGTGATCGTTCTCTACAACGGCATACTTGATGGATGGAACAAACAGGCGTATAACGATACGCAGGAATGGGCTGTTGGCAATGGTCAGCTTTGGCATTCCGCTTACGATCCCTATGATCCCTATTGCCTGCAGGATGCTCATGCAACTATATCGGACAAATTATCTACACTGATAAAAGCAAAACAAATCACCCCGGTTTTGATCACACAGGCTGCAATCTTCCCGCAAGGGAGACTGCAGAATATTTTGCTGAAAGGCATAGACCCTGATCAAAACATTGTAAAAATCCCTTCTGCTGCACTGAAAACCTCCGACAGCACAATTACCGCCGTTATTGGCAAAAGAACTGCAATGTCGGCAAGATTAAAGAAAGGTGACAATATTTTGATGCGGTGGCGCGATAAGAACGGCACTTTCGATGCAAAGGAAATTCTGATAATAGATATTTTTTCAGCCAATGTCCCAAGCATTGACAATGGTCAGATATGGATCTCTCTTGCAAACCTGCAAAAGATGACCGGCATGACCAACGAAGCCACTCTTTTCATCACCTCCAAACAGTATTCAGGAGCCGACATTGAGAACTGGAAATTTAAAGGTCTTTCATTTTTAATGAAGGATATTGACGAAGTGATGAAGTCGAAAAAAGGAAGCTCCACCATCATTTACGGGCTACTGCTTGCCATTGCCCTGCTTGCCATTTTCGACACACAGGTGCTTTCAGTTTTCAAGCGGCAAAAAGAAATAGGAACTTATATTGCACTTGGGATGACACGCCGCAGTGTGATCAATATTTTTACCATTGAAGGCAGTGCCCACAGCATTCTTGCAATAATTTTAGGCAGTATTTATGGCATCCCGTTGCTGGCTTTCCTGCAAACACACGGGCTTCCGATGCCCAAGAATATGGACTCCTATGGACTTTCCATAGCAGATAAGATCATTCCTGTTTACAGCATGGGACTGATCATGTCCACAATTTTACTGGTGGTGATCTCATCCACCATTGTTAGCTATTTCCCTACAAGGAAAATTTCGAAAATGAAACCAACTGACGCTTTGAAAGGGAAAATACAATGATTAAATTTTTGTTTAAAGGGATATTGCACGACAGAAGCAGGAGTTTGCTGCCTGTGATAGTGGTCAGCATTGGCGTGATGCTTACAGTGGTTTTATACTGCTGGCTCAAGGGCATCATGGGCGAAACCATTTCGATGAATGCCAATTTCAACACAGGTCATGCAAAAATAATGACACGCGCTTATGCCAAAGATGCTGACCAGATGCCCAACGACCTTGCCATTCTTGAAGTGAATAAACTATTGAAAGAAGTAAAGGACAGCTTTCCCGAAATGGATTGGGTGAAACGTATTCGCTTTGGCGCTTTGATTGATTTCCCCGATTCAGCGGGTGAAACACGTGCACAGGGTCCTGTCGTTGGCTGGGCAATTGACCTGTTTTCGCCCGACACCAAAGAACCTGCACGATTCAATATTGAGAAATCAATTGTAACAGGAAGAATTCCTTCAAAGCCGGGCGAGGCTTTAATAACAAATGATTTTGCAGTGAAATTTAAAATTAAAACCGGCGATAAATTCACCCTGTTCGGAACAACAATGGATGGAAGTATGGCATTTAAAAACTTCATCGTTGCCGGCACTGTGCGCTTTGGAGCGGCTGCCATTGACAGGGGCGCTATCATTACCGACATTGCCGATGCACAGTCAGCGCTCTCCATGGATGATGCAGCAAGCGAAGTGCTGGGATATTTCAATGAAGGACAATATGACGAACAAAAAGTGCAAACAATAACCAATGCTTTTAATGCGAAATATGCCGCATCGAAGGATGAATATGCCCCTGTGATGCTAACGCTGAGAGATCAGGAAGGAATGGCTGACCTTATAGATTATGTGGGTGTGGTGAGCAATGTGATGATATTTATTTTCCTTCTTGCCATGTCGGTGGTGCTTTGGAATGCAGGCTTGATAAGCGGTTTGAGGCGCTACAATGAATTTGGTGTTCGTCTTGCTTTGGGCGAAGGAAAAAACCACATTTTTAAAACGATCATTTACGAAGGTTTATTGGTTGGCGCTCTGGGAACATTTTGCGGCACGCTTATTGGCATAGCAATTTCATATTTTCTGCAAAACGTCGGACTTAATATTGCCGGGATGATGAAAAACTCAACTCTGATGATGCCTGCTGTCGCAAGGGCGATGGTTACCCCAACAGCTTATTATATTGGAGTAATCCCCGGACTTGCATCCATGGTACTTGGCAGCGCACTTGCAGGAATGGGAATCTATAAAAGAAAAACAGCACAGTTGTTCAAAGAACTTGAAGTGTAAGAATGAAAAATCAATTAAACAATTCAGCAATTAATAAAATGAAAAAGTTAGTTTTTGTAATTTTGAGTTTACTGGTACTGGGATTCACAAATCCCACACCGGTTTCGATACTGGAAAAGGTTGACAAGAACATGTCATCCATCAACCGTATCATGGAAGCATCAATGACCATCAATGGCAAACGTGCAACAAAAACCATCACATCCAAAACATGGTCGGAAGGAATGAAAAAGTCATTTACGGAATACCTTTCACCTGCCACAGAAAAGGGAACCAAAATGCTCAAACTGGATGGGCAGTTGTGGATTTATTCGCCTTCCACCGACCGTATCATTGAAATTTCGGGCAACATGCTCCGGCAATCTGTAATGGGTTCAGACCTTTCGTATGAAGATATGATGGACGACCGCAAGATGACCGATCTTTATTCGGAAAAACTGTTGAAAACAGATACCATCAATGGGACGAAGACATGGCTGATACAACTCACTGCGAAAGTTACAGACATTGCTTATTATACCCAGAAGATGTGGGTTGACACAGCAAAGTGTGTTCCCCTGAAACAGGAACTTTATGGCAAAAGCGGACAACTATTGAAAAAGATAGAGTATAAAAATGTGAAGTATGTGCAGGGTCGCTGGTTTCCTTACACTTTTGTTTACAAGGATATGTTGAAAGACAGCAAGGGAACGGAATTTAAAATAACAAGCATATTGTTCGATCAGACAATACCGGCAGCTACATTTACAAAGGCATCATTGAAGCAGTAAAGAGAATTGAGATTTGAGATTTAAGATTTATTGGACGCGGATTGATGCGGATATTGCGGATTTGTGTGACACTTGACTAATGACTAATGACTAATGACTATTGACTAATGACTATTGACTATTGCACTTTACCTGTTATAATACCCATAGTCCGTTAAAATTGTTCTGAAAAAATCGCCTGTAGTTTGGCGGGTTTTCATTTTTATTTTGTTTTCCAGTGCTGTTCTGGCTCTGTCCGCTAATTCAGGGTTTGTGTAGTAATTGTTGTTTTGGTAAAAACGCATCACATCTTTTACGATCTCAATATCTTTTTCAGTCAATAATTTTACAGCAGGATAAACCGGAACATAATTTTCAGGAACGGTTGCAAATAGTGTTTGGGACAGTGTCACCTTTTTGGAAATACGTATGACAGTGGTTCCGGCTGCTATGTCTCCCAGTCTTTGCCCCCTTCCATTTACAATAAGTGTAATAACCGACACAGCTCCCCACACCAACACATTGTCAACAATTCTGAAAACCCAGCGGATTAAATAATTCCCGAAAGATGCCGGGGTTCCATCCAACTTTACAACTTTGATACGAACAATTCTCTTGCCCAGGTTCTGCCCATTGTAGAAATATTCGAAAAGCAGATCATAAAGCAAAATAGGAATTAATAACAAAACAATAACTGTTGTTTCATGGCTGAGAGAAAATGCCATAATCAGGTCAATGATGAGAAAGTAACCGAAAAATATTGCATAGTCTATCAGGTGAGCAAGCATGCGGTGACCAATACTCGCAACATCATGCTCGATCTCTACATTCTGACTGGTGTTAATTGTTAGATGTTCCATGAAATTTTTTCAGTTACAAACATACAACTAATTTTTATTCGGAATACACGTAATTCTACAAATTTGATAAAAGTCGCAAGCCCCAAAGCAGCCACTCCTTGGAATTTGGAATTTGGAATTTGAAACTTGGGTCTTTGTAGTTGTATAATAATTACTATTTTTGCTTCTGTAAGTTTTCAGGATGAAAGAAATTGTTTTTGTTAACCGTAATGCTGGCCGATGGAAGGTATTTGAAGACCTTCTGAACGGCCCTGACAAAGATAATCCTGACAAACTTGCTGATCTGTTTGTGCAGGTAACAGATGATCTGGCCTATGCCCGCACCTACTATCCACGCAGCACCGTGGTGAAATATCTGAACAATCTTGCCTACCGTTCGCATCAGCTTATTTATTCAAATAAAAAAGAGAACAAGAAAAGATTGAAACTTTTTTGGGTACAGGAATTCCCGCTTCATCTTTATGGCATCAGAAAATATATTTTCTACTCACTGATCGTGCTTTTGATCTCGGTCACTATTGGCACTGTTTCCACGCTCAATGACGACAGTTTTGTGAGACTGATTCTTGGCGATTCCTACGTAAACATGACCCTGAACAATATTGACCAGGGAGATCCCATGGCTGTTTACAAAAAAATGAACCAGTCCGACATGTTCCTTGGCATCACATTCAACAATATCATGGTGTCTATTTACGTGTTTATTTTCGGACTTTTCCTTTCAATCGGTACTGTTTACATGCTGTTCAGAAACGGCGTCATGCTTGGGGCTTTCCTCACATTTTTCTATCAAAAGGGTTTGCTTGGCACTGCCATGCTCACAATCTGGATACATGGAACGCTCGAGATCTTTGCCATCACAGTAGCAGGTGCAGCAGGCATCATTCTTGGCAACAGCATACTGTTTCCTGGAACTTTCAGCAGACTTGAGTCTTTCAAAAAAGGGGTGAAAAAATCCCTGAAAACAGTCCTGGGTGTTGCTCCATTATTTATTGTTGCCGCATTTCTTGAAGGTTTTATTACCAGGTACACGGATATGCCCGTTGCAGTAAGGCTCGGGATCATTGTAGCCTCGCTGGCTTTCATTGTCTGGTACTTCTTTATTTTCCCGACAAAATTGTTTAAAAAAATCACGGCTCCCTCTAAATCAAAAACCAATAACTAATCAAACCCAAATGGAATACACACACATCAACTTCAAAGAACAAAGAGACTTCGGACAAGTACTGAATTCAACGTTTTTCTTTATCCGTCAAAATTTTAAAAAGCTCGGAAAAGCGCTAATTTACTACGTTGCTCCTTTCATTTTACTCCAGGCAATTTCAGTGGTTTTCTATCAGAACAATGTAAATAACATTGGATTTGCATTTAGGATGCACGGCATTGCAGCTTTGCAGGACAACTTCCTAATTTACTTTTCCATTCAGGTAGTGGCCATGTTTTTAAACAGTGTCATGCTCATCCTTACAGTCTATTCTTACATAAAACTGTACATCGAAAATGGCAGAGACGGATTCACACTTACTGATGTAAGAAGGTCTATTCAAAAATATTTTTGGAGAATTGTTGGTGCCGGATTTATTGGCGGACTTGTAGTGGTGATCGGATTTTTCATGTGCATCCTCCCTGGAATATACCTTGGTGTTTCCCTTTCGCTGATGACCCTGATCATTGTTATTGAGGATAAATCTTTCGGTGAAGCTTTTTCAAGAAGTTTCAAATTGTCGCACTATCACTGGTGGTGGATATTGCTGCTTTTACTTGTAACCTACACGATAATTTATATTGTAAGCCTCATTTTCACAATTCCCCAATTGATTGTAACTTCCGCTTACCGCTTACATTCAGTGTTTGGCAGGGGAGATGATTATGAAATCTTAAAGTATCTGTCCATAGCGATCACAATAATCTCAAGTTTTGTTTCAAGTTTCCTGATGATCATGATCTACATTTCGCTGTCTTTTGAGTATTTCAGCATAGTCGAGAAAAAGGAAAGTCCTACTTTGCTTCACAAAATTGAACAACTGGAAAGTGAAGGAGGCATTAACCATGAGGAATAAAAACACCAGCGGTTTCGTAGTTCGCACATCCGTATTTTCATTCGTATTTTGGTGTAATAATATTCTTGAAGAATTTCTTCAGTCTCTTTTTCTCATTAAAAATCTATCATAACAAATGAGATAAAGTGGTCAGAAAATCATTTTATATTATCTTGCTTTTGCTTGCAGTGCTCACTTCTGCAGGGGTGCATGCTGTACCTGTAAATACAGACGCTACGCTCGTCCGTGTCACAATTCCTTCGAATGAAAAAATAAAATCCTACAAAAACGACAGTGATTTTAATTATAAAACAACTACTGAACCACAATCTGAATCTCTTGTCAGCAGAATAATGGAATGGATCTTTAAATTGCTGGACAAACTATTCAGCAACGAAGGAGCTGCCCCCTTTATCCGCTACGGGATAATTGCCGCACTTATTATTTTTATTGTTCTCCGCCTGATGAATGTCCGGCCACAGTCATTGTTTTATAAGAACCGTCAGCAAAAGTCTAATCTTCTTGTCCGCGAGGAAATGGAGATCGCCGAATCTGATCTCGATGCAATGATAGCACAGGAAATTTCAAATAACAATTTTCGCCTTGCTACCCGTTATCTCTATCTGAAATTGCTGAAGATCCTGAACAATAAAGAATTTATTGAAATGCAGATCCAGAAAACAAACTACGATTACTACAATGAAATGAGAAAAAATCCGCTTAGTAAGGATTTCGGGAATTTGAGCAATGTGTTTGAATTTGTCTGGTACGGGGATTTCGCTGTTGAGAAAGAAATTTTCACAAAAATACATGGTGATTTTAATTCAATTTTTACAAAGCTGAATGATTAAAAAGAACCGCATATTTATCATAATTGTCGCTGCACTCTTCATCGTTTTGATGATCATTGAGGGTACGCGAAAAAAGCCTGTGGATTGGCGCTACAGCTTCAGCGGCAATGATAAAATTCCTTATGGTTCTTATGTCCTCAGAGATCTTTTAAAAAATATTTATCCTGAAAGAAAATTCATTGACTACAACGAGGGCGTTTACATGTATTCGAAGTACAATGGCTTCCCCGAAAATTCTGCTTTTATCTTTATCACTAAAAATTTTGTTCTTGATAAACTCGATTTTGAAAGACTTCTCTCTTTCGTAAAAAAGGGCAATGATGTTTTTGTTTCAGCAGAAGATTTCAGTAAAAACATCATGGATACTCTCAATTTCCGCACTACTTTCGATTGGAAAAACACCGTTGACAGCAGCAAAAAAGCGCATCTGAATTTCTATAACCCGGTTTTGAAAAGTGATACAGGCTATACTATTTTAAATGTGTTTTCCGAATTCACCCTGAATTCAACCGATGGCAAACCGACTTCAGTACTGGCAACCGACAACAACCAGAATGCAAAATTGATCAGGATTCAACGTGGCAAAGGAAATATATTTATCAGCACCACTCCTCTATTGTTCACCAACTACAACATCCTTTACGGAAATTACCGCTATCCATTTGTAGCGCTGTCTTACCTCCGTGGCAATTCAATAGTGTGGGATGAATTCTACAAACCCAATAAGCCCGAAGTCAGTTCTCCTTTGCGGTATATTCTTACCCAGCCCGCTCTGACTGCAGCCTACTATCTGCTGATGATCGCCATTTTGTTCTACCTTTTATTCAGAGGAAAAAGAAAACAGCGTGTGATCCCCGTCATCCTGCCTCATGGCAATTTATCACTTGAATTTGCAAATACCCTTGGTCAGCTTTATTTCAACAATGGAAATAACAAAGACATTGCACTGAAAAAATACAATCATTTCTGCGACTATCTGCGCAATAAATTTTTTGTAAAAAACATGTCGGACGATGATGAATTTTGCCGTCAGCTTTCCGAAAGTTCTGGCGTGGATTTCATAACGGTCTCCCACATTTTCAAATATGCCCGCATCATCAACAGCCACGCATGGACAAGCGATGAAGAACTGATTTATTTTAACTCAAAAATTGAAGAATTTTATAACAAAACAAAATAACCATGGAAGAATTATTTGAACCCCGCATCAATTTGACTGAATTGAACAACACTGTCATAAAGATCAAAGATGAGATTGGAAAAGTGATCATTGGTCAGCACCAGATGATAGATCTTTTCATCACTGCCATTTTATCCGATGGACATGTGCTCGTCGAAGGTGTGCCGGGCATTGCAAAAACCCTCGCCGCTAAACTTGTTGCCAAAACCTTGTCAGTTGATTTTTCAAGAATTCAGTTTACTCCCGACCTGATGCCTTCCGACATTCTCGGAACTTCAGTGTTCAACCCTTCAACAGTAACTTTCGAATTCAAGAAAGGCCCCGTGTTTTCAAACATTGTGCTCATTGACGAGATCAATCGCTCTCCCGCTAAGACACAATCAGCCTTGTTCGAAGTGATGGAAGAAAGACAGATCACCATTGACGGAAACACCTACATGATGAAGAAACCATTTCTGGTTTTCGCAACACAGAACCCTCTCGAACACGAAGGAACTTACCGCCTGCCCGAAGCCCAGCTCGACAGGTTCATTTTTAAAATTGATGTGGGTTATCCAAGCCTTGAAGATGAAATGAAAATTCTCCAGAGCAACAACGAGCGCAAGGGCAGAAAAGAAATTGATGAAGTTTCTCCGATAATGAGCCTCGAGCAGTTATTAAATTACCAGGAGTTGGTAAAACAGATCCTCATCGAAGACAATTTAAAGATGTTCATTGCGCAGATCGTAAGCAAAACCCGCAACAATGTCTCGCTTTATCTTTCCGCCTCTCCACGCGCATCCATCAATATCATGAATGCTTCCAAATCTTTTGCAGCCATGAAGGGCAGGGATTTCGTCACTCCTGATGATATCAGGGAAATAGTTCCCCATGTGCTCAAACACCGCATCATTCTTACTCCCGAAAAGGAAATGGAAGGAAGAACGCCTCAGGATATTATTGAAGAAATTATCAAAAGCGTCGAAGTGCCAAGATAAAAAGTAAAAAATTTGAAAATGAAAATTGAATATCCGTTATTGTACTACTGTATTTATTTCACAGCAATTAATAAAATAAAAAAGAACCTTATTTTTAATTTTTTAAACCTTAGTAGTAAACGTAAACACAGGCTTTTCAACCTTATTACCTTGTTTTCGAGTAATAGGGAAATAAACGTCAAAGCATCAAAGTAAAAAATAAAAAACATCATAACATTATTTCACAGAATTGAGAATCAATCACCGCTTTCGTAATTCGTACTTCGATAAATAATATTTGGAATTCATTTTGAAAGCTTCACAAATAGATAATAGAAAATAGACAGTTTTGAAAACCATCAGGTCAATATACATCAGCAACCGCTTCTACTTTTGCATTCTTGCAAATGCACTGCTATTTATTTTCGCTTACTTCTTCCCCTTCCTTTTCGCCGCCGCAAAACTGCTGACCATTGCCACTGCCGTTCTCTTCTTTGTGGACATTGTTCTTTTGTTCTCCATCAAACACGGTATCGAAGGTAAACGCAACACTCCCGAAAAACTTTCAAACGGCGACCAGAACAAAGTCTCAATCACCCTGCGCAACAACTACCGCATCCGCATGATGATCGAGATCATTGACGAGATCCCCTTCCAGTTTCAGATCCGCGATTTTTCTGTAAACTCAACCCTTTCCTCAGGCGGGGAAAAGCATTTCAGTTATTTCCTGCGACCTGTTGAAAGAGGTGTCTATTCCTTCGGGAAACTACGCATCTTCACTCATACTGATCTCAACTTTTTCAACAGACGATTCATCGTCAACCAGGATGCCGAAGTCCCCGTTTACCCTTCCTTCCTGCAAATGCGAAAATATGAATTGCTCGCAATCTCCAACAGACTTTCAGAAGCAGGCATCAAGAAGATAAGGAACATTGGCCGCAACATGGAGTTCGACCAGATCCGCAAATACAATACCGACGACGATTACCGAACCATCAACTGGAAAGCCACTGCCCGCAAAGGCGAACTCATGGTGAACCAATATGAGCAGGAACGTTCCCAGCAGGTCTATAGCCTCATTGACATGGGCCGCGTAATGAAGATGCCTTTCGAAGGAATGACACTCCTCGACTATGCCATCAATGCCAGCCTTGTGATATCCAACATCGCCGTGCTCAAATACGACAAGGCAGGACTGCTCACCTTCACCCATGTCATTGACACTTTCCTGCAAGCCGACAGAAAGAAGAACCAGATAAAAAAGATCCAGGAATTGCTCTACAAGCAACAAACGGATTTTTCTGAATCGAATTACGAATTGCTCTACACCAGGATCAAGCGTGGCATAAGTCAGCGCAGTCTATTGTTTCTCTACACAAATTTCGAAAGCATGACCGCCATGCAGCGTCAACTGGGCTTCTTGAAACTTCTTTCACAAAATCACCTCCTCGTTGTCATCTTCTTCGTCAATACCGAGATCCAGCAGTTGTTGTTAAAAAAGACCGACACCCTCGAAGATATCTATGTAAAAACAATTGCCGAAAAACTTTCCCTCGAAAAAAAGAAGATCGTCAAAGAACTCAACAAACATGGCATCCACAGCATTCTCACCGAGCCAAAAAATCTCTCGGTATCCACCATCAACAAATATCTCGAATTGAAATCCCTCGGCTTAATTTAACGTGAGTAATGGATTAGCAAATATTTTTCGGCTTGAATATCAGATTATTTTTTAACGAGAATTGCATCTATGTGAAACCTATGTGTAACTATGTGCCTATGCGTTGAAAAAATGCCATAATATTGACTAATGGAGGTGACAAACAATATGTCAAAATTAAACCACATACAGTAGAAACATAGGCATCACCTGGAGAATCCGAATCTTGTAATCCATAACTCAGATTAATATAGCCTTGCTATCCGCAACCCATAAACAACCACAAACCCTGCCAGCATCAAACAAAGCATGACTATACCTAGTCTCTTTGTAACCCTGGAAGGAAAAAAATAATACACCATCCCGCTCATTACCGCCAGCCCCACCGGCACAACATTGAAATTTTCTCCAAACGATTTCACGAAATTAAAATGCACCATTTCCCAAACCGCCCTTGTCATCCCGCACAACGGACACCCAATCCCAAACAATTCCCTGTGCAGACAAACCACTCCCCCATCCCCATACACCCATCCCGCCGGAATATGAAAAACAATCACAACCACTGCAACTGCAATAATTATTAATAGCGCAATGTTGGAGCGTATTTTAAACATATAATTCGTTGGCACGCGTTTTAATTATATTTTTTGTTGGCCCACGTTTCAAACGCGTGCCTCCGCTCTATTTTCTATCTTCTCACATATAACTCCTCCGCTGCAAAAAAGGCATACCCCTCCTTTAGACATAGCAACTGCTGTCTATTAAAAATGCAGCTATATTTTTTGTAACTTGGACTAAACCCAAGCCATATCTAATTCACACTTTGAAATCT
>CAISZK010000040.1 GCA_903889915.1 uncultured Bacteroidota bacterium | reverse complement strand
TTCAAATGTTTATAGAAAATGAATTACGGTATTATATTCGACTCCTGCGGAGTCGCACAATCCCTGATAAAATCTTTTCTATTCATGTTCAATCCCTCCGGGATTAAGGAAAAACCTGTCAGCGTTTTTTCAACCTGACAGCGTTTTGTGAACAAAAAAATCTCTTTCAAAATGCGACTAAAGTCAATTGCCTTTTTCACTTTTTTCAGTTCATTGAAATGAACTGCAATAAATGCTCCTCTATGCTCCTTTGTGTTATTACGTGAACCTTAAACCTTGAACTTTAAACTTTAAACTTTGTTTAAAATTTATTTTTTCAAAAATTGATTTCCTTAAGTAATTACTGTAATTTTACCCCGACTAATTTATTAAGGAATTTTTATGAAAAAAATCAATTACTTCCTTATCCCAATATCTTTTTTATTCTTCCAATCTGTTACAGGACAAACGGGTTTTGTAAATAATGGAATGAACATAAACATTGAACAGGGCGCCTTTGTGAATGTTCATGATTTTACAAATACCCAAACAAGCGGAACTGATGGCAAGATTGACCTTGACGGAACACTGATCATCAATGGCGACCTGAATAATACTTCCTCAGGCAACGTTTTTATCAATATTGAATCAGTACCGGATGGCGATGTTATTCTTGATGGCGCCAATCAGAATATTCAGGGTTCAACACCTTTTTTCTTTGAAAACCTTGAAATAAAAAATTCCACAAAAACTCTCAACCTGAGTAATTGCGAAGTGAACGGGATACTTACAATTGACGGGGTTTTGGATCTGAATCAACATTTGATCAGGATCAATAATGATGCAACAGGGGCTATTAGTTACCTGAGCGGCTATATCAAAAGTGAAACTCTTCCCGGAAGTCTGGGTGAACTGGAATGGAAAATCGGCAATGGAATAGGAACGTATAAGGTCCCGTTTGGTTCGGGCATGTCTTCGTCGGACGATCTGAAAATTGAAATGCAAACATTGACTGCTGCAAGTCCTGCAACAGGCTCGGTAGTTTTTGCAACCTATCCCACCAGCGGTTCATTAAATATACCTTTACCCACCGGTGTCGGTTCACTGGATACTTTTAAAACTGAAAATCTTGCTGACAGGTATTGGGAGATCAGGCCTGACTATACGGTAAAACCTGAAGTCTCATTAAGTTTTCAGTACACCTCAGATGATGTTGACCAGGCCGACAATCCGGGGATGATAGAAGAGAATCTTAAAGCCATTCGTTATAATGATGTGCTTCATAAATGGAATGACATAGGTTTGATGGGCGCCTGCAATGCCGCAGATAAAACTGTAACTGCAACTGACATTGCAAACGATAATTTTTATTCGTGGTGGGCTTTGAGCGAATTTAATTTAAGGATACCAAATGCATTTACTCCCGACGGTGATGGGATCAACGATTATTTCCTGAAAGGCTACAAGGTGAAGATCGTGAACCGTTGGGGTGAACAATTGTCGGATGGGAATGATGGCTGGGACGGTACGGTAAATGGTAAAAAAGTTTCTCCGGGAACTTATTACTATATCGCAACAATACCGGGGTCGGGAGGCGATCAGACTGTAAAAGGTGTAATAATGGTGGTTTCGAAATAAAGTCAATGGTCAATAGTCATTAGTCATTAGTCATTAGTCATTAGTCATTAGTCAATAGTCATTAGTCAATAGTCATTAGTCAATAGTCAAAAGTCTTTAGTCAAAATATTTTTATGAAAAAAATCAGAAAAAGTTTCCTTGCATTGGTTCTGTTTTTAATGATTAGCATAAGTGCATTCTCGCAGAATCAGAATGTGTCAATCAACAACAATGGCAACCCGCCGGATCCGTTTGCTATCCTCGATGTTTCCTCGAGTAATAAAGGGGTGCTGATACCGAGAATGACAACAACACAAAGGTTGAACATAACACCCATCGGGGCAGCACAAAAAGGACTGTTGGTCTATGATACCAATTTGAGTCAGTTTTGGTATTTTGATGGAACGCAATGGTTGCCGATCATGGGATTGACAGGTGGCACAGGGCCTACAGGTCCTGCAGGAGTAGCAGGTCCCACAGGCGCTGCAGGAACAAACGGAATTACAGGTCCGACAGGACCTGCAGGCACCAATGGTGCAACAGGATTACAAGGTGCTACAGGACCAACAGGCATTGCAGGAATCACAGGCCCTACCGGTCCTTCAGGCGCTGACGGAGCGACAGGAATACAAGGACAGATAGGTCCAACAGGCCCGGCAGGAGCAAACGGAGCAACAGGAATCCAGGGTAATGTTGGTCCGACAGGACCTTCAGGCGCTGATGGTGCAACGGGTGCTCAGGGTATTCAGGGACCAACAGGCGCTAACGGCGCTAACGGCGCTAACGGTGCAACAGGGAATACTGGCGCTACCGGAGCAGCAGGGAGTAATGGTGCGACAGGACCAACAGGTGCAGCAGGAGTTGCAGGTTCTATTGGACCAACAGGTGCGGCAGGAATTGCAGGCTCTGTGGGACCAACAGGTGCAGTTGGAGCAACAGGTGCAACTGGTCCTGTTGGATGTGCAAGCACAAATTATTTGATGAAATCAAATGGCTCTTCGGCTACATGTACAACGGCGCCGGTGTTTGAAGATGGTTCAGGAAATGTCAGTATAGGCAATACAAGCCCGGTTTCTAAATTGAATGTGGGTACAACTTCGCAATTTCAGGTTAATTCAACAGGTAATCTTAATAAGGTAAATAATGTTCCATACAGCTTTCCGGCCACACAGGGCACGGTTGACCAGGTTCTGAAAAACGATGGAAGCGGAAATTTATCATGGGCAAGCGCATTGCTTGGGAATAATATTTATGCGATCAATAGTTCCGCTACTGTTTGTCTGCCTGCATTGGCAACAACACTCTTTACTGATATCACCGGCTGTACGCAGACGATCACACTGAATGCAGGAGATAAAGTAATGGTGTGGGCAAGCGGTGGATTGATGATTGACAACGATTGCAATGGTACATCCGATGCCTATTACACAACAGTTGACTACAGGGTAGCCTTTGATGGCAACGATTTTTCAAACGGAGCATGGGGAAGGTATAGTGTTGATGCTGATTTTGGCCTTATCCCTTTTGCACAATACAGCCTGGTAGGTTATCAATTAATTACAACAGCCGGTTCACATGTGTTCACATTGCAGGGCAGAGATTACGGTCCTTACAAAGTTGAAACCGGTGGTGACAACACTTCGGCGTTGCAGGGAAGTATGATCATTGTTGTTTTCAGATAGTTTTAATTTGTGACCTATGAAAAAGATAATAATTGGATTTTTGATCAGTTTATTCACAGTTGCCATAGCATCGGCGCAGTCTGACAAAAAGCAGATACTGGTGAACAACCCCCGTGGAAATGCCGGCAGCAGTGATAAAAATTACAAAACTGCGGACACTGCAACACAGGTTAAGATTTCTTCAGACACTTCGGTTGCGGTAAAAAAGAATTTGCCTGCTGTTACAAATAAACCAACACAAGGAAGTCTTCGGAATCAACAACCATTGGTTATTGATTCCACTATTATACGTAAAAAAATACCGGCAAATAAAGCCAACATCGCCCCGGTAACGGATAAAAAAAATATTCCGGTCAAGTAGAGTTTGCACGAAAAGTCAAGAGAGATTCTTCACTTCGTTCATAATGACAGCCGCTGCAGGTTTTTTGGGGGGGAGAGAGCAGGCGGCGGAAGTGCCGCCTGCTCTCTCCCCCCTCTACAACCAAAAGACGCTGTCATTCCGAACCGCTCTTTAGGTGAGGAATCTCTTTTATATGGCGTTTTCAGGCAGACACTAAGTAGTGTTTGCAAATTGAATTTTCTTGTGTAAATGTTGCCAATATTCACTGACTTTTTCGTAAAACATTTGGGAGAAAAGTCACGGAGTGACTGCAGTTTGGTAGTGCCAAATTGACAAGTTCAAATAAAGTCACGGAGTGACGACAGTTTGATACAAAAACAATTCGTTGATTTTATTTCGTTATAAATAATGACTACGGATGGCACTTTTATTTTCTACTTACATAATCTCCTACCATACTACCGTCCCTTTAGGCAATGTCATTAAGTTAAGGAAAAACAAATTAACTCAATGGTATTTTAGGTGTTTGACCAGGGGAAATCCTGAAAGGATTTAATATGAATAGAAAATAAATTGTAGGGAACGGCAACCCTGAAGGGGTTGAATATTGTTCATTATCTGTATTCAACCCTTCCAGGGTTGCAGCTGACATTGAAATTAATACTATTCATATTTAACCCCTTGCGGGGTTGTCAACAGCCTTGTTTTATGTTTTATACTCTTAACTTAATGACATTGCCCTATGGGACTTTATCCGATAAACGATTCTCGTTTTGATCCTGATAAAAAACTTAATGTTCACGAATGTTTGAATTGAAAAATTGGTCAATATTTTCATAATTGCAAAACTGAAAAACCGCTGGTAATCCTCTAAATTTACTATCTTTGCACTTGTTTTAAAGTTAATAAAGTAAAAGCAGGCTGTTCTATCGCTGCAGTTCCGGGTTTATTGGAATTGCAGAGGAAAGTCCGGACAACAAAGAGCGCCATACTTCCTAACGGGAAGGTCCCTGCATTATGTGCAGGGAACAGAGAGTGCCACAGAAAATAACCGTCCTGTTGCGCAAGTGACGGGGAATGGGTGAAAATGTGAGGTAAAAGCTCACGTCGCGATATGGTAACATATCGGGAGGGTAAACCTTATGGGTTGCAAGGTCAAATATACCGGGAAGTTCCAGTTTCATTGGGATAGTGATGGAACAAAGGGCTGCTCGCCCGCTCCCGGGGGGTAGACTGCAAGATCGCAACAGTGATGTTGCGGCCAGATAAATGATAGGAAGCCTTGTGAAAACAGGGACACAGAATCCGGCTTACAGGCCTGCTTTTTTTTTGAAAAATAGAAAATAGAAGATAGAAGAGAGATAATAGAAAATTTACAAACGTGAAAATCGTGAATTTTTCTTTTTGAAAATAAACTATGTGAAACCTATGTTCCTATTGTTTCTATGTGGTAAATAAAAACAACCTTTTAAAACAGTAGGGTGAAATAATCATAATCAAAGAAAGATAAACAAAAAAACCCGTCTGGTAAAGAGGCGGGTTTTTTTATTAAACGTTGTATGATCAAATCTTTTTAACGTTTACAGCGTTGGGACCTTTTTTCCCTTCTGTAACATCAAAAGACACTTTGTCATCCTGTTTAATTTTGTCAATTAATCCTGATGCGTGGACAAAAATCTCGTCTCCGGATTCATCCATTTTAATAAAACCAAAACCTTTGGATTCATTAAAAAACTTCACTAAACCTGTTTTCATAAAAATTTAGAATAATAGAAAATGTTGTTAATATTTGGCAAAGATAGATACTATTTATGAATAATGCATTGTGAATAACTAATTATTTTTTGTGTTTTTTCAATTTTCAATATTATTAATTTAGCTTTTTTCAAAATTCATTATTGTCAGCGGGCTTATCAATTGCAGGAAAATACGAGAATTTAAAAGAAAGAATGAGGAATTTTAAATGAAAAGAACCTTTACAACTTTAATATTACCCACTGTATGAAGAAGTTTTTAAACGCCATTATGGTAACTGCATTTGTGCTTTCAGCCAATTTGCTTTTGGGTCAGAAAACACTCGTTTACCAAAATCCCATTGCCGAATATCAGACAGGACTGGATCTTTTCAGCAAGGAAAAATATAATCCTGCGCTGGAAAGTTTCAACAAGATCATCGCCGCTGTTGATGATGTTCAATCGGAGTTAAGGATCAATGCTGAATATTATTCTGCTATCTGCGCTTATGAATTGTATCACAAAGATGCAGAAAGTGAGCTGCTAAAATTCATTGGCAGCCATCCTGAAAATGCAAGGGTAAAAATTGCTGAATTTTATTTGGGGAAATTACAATACCGTTTAAAAAAATACAGTGATGGATTGAAAACCCTTGAAAAGGTTGATCCCAATGACCTGAGTAGTGATCAGCTCAGCGAGTATTATTTCAAATTGGGTTATTGCTATTTTATGGAGAAAGATCTTGATAAAGCGAGCAAACAATTTTACGAAATTAAAGATGTTGATTCGAAATATGCCGGTCCTGCAAACTATTATTACGCCTATATCAATTACTCTCAGAAAAATTATGAAACAGCTTTGAAAAGTTTCATAAAACTTGAAGGCGATAAGGATTTCGGGAGCATCGTTCCTTACTACATTGCGCAGATCTATTACTTGCAGTCCAATTACGAAGAAGTAATAAAGTATGCGAAACCTCTTTTGGATTCAGCAACTACAAGCCGCCGCGATGAGATTGCACGCATACTGGGAGAGTCTTATTTTAAGTCGGGTCAATATGCAAATTCAATCCAGTATCTCGAAAAATATAAAAGCAAAACAAAAAGCCTGATCACACGTGAGGATTATTACGAGCTGGGCTATGCTTATTATAAAAGCGGCTTCGATTATCCCGGCGCTATTGAAAATTTAAGCGAAGTCATCACAACACAGGATTCGCTGACACAAAATGCCGACTTTATTCTTGCAGACTGCTATCTGAAATCGGATAACAAAAAATTCGCGATGAATTCTTTTATGGCCGCTTATAAGCTTTCGTTTTACCCTGACATCAAAGAGCAATCTCTTTTTAACTATTCAAAGCTGGCTTATGAATTGGCGCTTAATCCGTACAATGAAGCTATCACTTCTTTGCAGAAATACATCAAAGACTACCCCAATTCAGCAAATATTGATGAGGCGAACGAATATCTTGTTGATATTTTTCTGACAACAAAAAATTATAAAAATGCTCTTGCTTCGCTGGGAAAAATCAAGAACAGAAGTGAAAAACTGAACAAGGCTTTTCAGAAAATAGCCTATTACCGTGCCATTGAATTGTTCAACAATAAAGATCTTGATCATGCAATCGGAATGTTCGACACTTCCAACACACAGCCTATTGACAATACCATCAAAGCGGAATGTTATTACTGGAAAGGCGAAGCATATTACAGACTTTCGGAGTTTGATTCGGCAAAAACTTATTACGATGCATTTCTTCTGCTGCCCGGCGCTTTTGGCTTGCCTGAGTATAAAACTGCAAATTATAATATCGGCTACTGTTACTTTAAGCAAAAAGACTATAAAGAAGCCAAGATAAGTTTCAGGAAATTCACAAAAGATAACACCACAAGTTCGGCCAAGGTTTTAACAGATGCTTTTCTTCGCACTGCTGACTGCTATTTTATTTCAAAAGAATACAGCAATGCCATTGAATATTATGACAAGGCAATAAAAGCAAACTCACTGGATCCTGATTATGCCCATTTCCAGAAGGGATTGTGCCTTGGTGCGCAGGGGAAATACCAGCAAAAGATCAATACGCTTGAGGATTTGCTGAGGCTTTATCCAAAGACTGCTTATGCTGACGATGCGATCTATGAGCTTGCAGGAACATATCTTTTGCAGGAGGACAATGTGAATGCCATGAAATACTATAATCAAATAATCACGGATTATCCTACGAAACTGTATGCACAGAAAGCAATGCTGAAAATAGGCTGGATCTATCACAACACCGACAAGAATCAACTCGCTGTTGAAGCATTCAAAAAAGTTGTGAGCAATTATCCTGCTTCAGATGCATCGCAGGATGCCTTGCTGAGCATTAAAAATATCTATGTTGAAATGGATAGCGTTGCTGCATTTTATGCCTGGATCGCGCAGAATAAAATTGAGTATGGCGGTTCAAAATCTGAAGAAGACTCTACGATCTATGCAGCAGCAGAAAACCAGTATATGAAAGGTCTTTGCGACAATGCTGTCAAAGGTTTCAGAAGCTATATAGCTCAATTTCCTGACGGATTTTTTATAACAAACGCATATTATTACAAGGCAGATTGTGATTACAAAAAAGACAGTCTTGAACAAGCCCTGGCAGGTTATGTTTATGTGGCAGGCAAGCCTGATAATAAATTTTCAGAATATGCCATCATCAATGCTGCCGAGATATGTTACAAGTTTAAAAGATATGATAGCGCCGCGGTTTACTATACAAGGCTGGAAAGTATGGCAGATTATAAATCAAATATTCTTGATGCCCGTACAATGATCATGCGCTGCTACTGGAAGACCGGCAACAATACCAAAGCTATTGAGGCAGCCCGCGCAGTTATCAACACTGACAAAGTAACAAACGACCTGCTCATCGAAGCATACATGACCATAGGAAGGGCAGGACTTGCAATTGACAGCAATGCCCTTGCTCAAACAGAGTTTGAACTGGTTTACAAGTTAAGCCCCTCAAGTGACAATGGCGCAGAAGCGTTGTATGATCTGGCACTCATTGATTACAAACTTAAGGACTACACTTCGTCAGAAACCAGGATCAATGAACTGTTGAAGGTTGTTGCAGATAACAACTACTGGTATGCTAAAAGTTTTATTCTTTTGGCTGATGTTTATGTGGGGATAAAAAATGTCCCACAGGCAAAGGCGACACTTCAAAGCATTATTGATTATTGCGCTTTTCCAGACCTGGTAACTCTTGCTCATACTAAATTAAATGCCATTACAGCCGATGAGAAAGCCAAAGAACTTCAGAAAGCACAGGAAGATATTGAGATCAATCTCAACGATAATCAGGAAAATAATATTTTAATTGAGGACCCCACAAAAAAGAAGGAGGATAATAAATGAATAAAGATCAATCAACATATTTTCTTAAAAGGGCTTTTATCCTGGGACTTTTGATCATTGCGTTTGGCAGCACCGTCAAATCACAAAAAATGACAATCGTCACTACCGGACCCTTCACGCCGATTCTTTATGATGCATTCAAACAAAATGAAAATCCAAAGATCAATGATACCGTGGTTAAAAAGCCGGAGTTGACCTACACCATAAATCCGAAACTGTATCAAACCACCTTTACTGTTGAGCCTATCAAAGCTGCCAAAATCGGTGGTGATCCTTTGGTGAAATTTTACAAGTCTTATATCAGAGCAGGGTTCGGCACAAAGACTACGCCTTACGGTGAATTCTATTTTAATAACCTGCGTTCAACGGAGCAGTCAATCGGGTTTTATTTCAGACATATTTCTTCATCGGGGAAAATAAAGAACTATGCATTTCCCGGTTACAGTGATAATGAAGCAGCTATTTATGCCAGCAAGTTTTATAAGAATCATGCTCTGACAGGTTCCGTGGATTACAACAGGAACGTGGTTCATTATTATGGTTTCAACCCGGCAGAAAACCCCGGGATAAGCAACGATAGTATCAAACAGCGTTTCTCAAATGTTGCCGGTCAGATTGGTTTTAAAAGCACCTACAGGGATTCCTCAAAAGTTAACCATTCATTTTTTCTAAGGTATTCAAACCTGTCCGATTTTTATCTTGCTGACGAGTCTGAAATTTTATTTAAATCAGCTATTGATAAAAAGGTAAAATTCCTTGGAAAATCAATCAATTCACAGGATCTTGGATTGGTTGCCAATGTTGATTATTTTAATGACCGGACTGGTGTTGACACAAGTTGGGGCGCTGTTGTAAAACTCCTTCCGCATTTTTCAGCGAGCTATGATGTGCTCAAATTTGATATCGGATGCAATGTTTTTATCAAAGCCGCCGATGAAACCAAAGTGAAACCTTTCCCTGATTTGAAATTAGATGTCAATTTGTACAACAATGTTTTTATCCTGTATGCAAGATTGACAAATGATATGGAAAGAAATAGCTTGAGAAGTTTCTCATCTGAAAATCCTTTTGTCAACACTGCATTTCCCGGGTTTGAATTCACCCACACTGAAATGAAATTTACAGGCGGTTTTAAAGGCTGCTTGGGATCTGAGCTTTCATTTAATGCGAATGTTACTCAATCAAAAATTGACAAACTTCCTTTATTTGTCAATGATACCACATCAAAATTAATGAATAAGTTCCTTGTGATCTATGATAATGCAAGCATACTGAATTCGCACATTGAGATCACTTATCAGAAATCAGAAAAGTTTAACGCGATGTTGATCCTGAATTATAATAAATACACGATGCATACTGAAAAATATGCGTGGCATAAACCGAACTCGGATGTAAAATTTGTATTTACCTATAATCTTAAAGATAAAATTATACTGAAAGCTGATGTGTTTGCATACAGCAGTACTTATGCTAAAACTTTTAGTGAAGGATTGAATCCAACGGTTATACCTGTAAAATTAAAAGGCGCTGCTGATTTTAATCTTGGTCTTGAATATCGTTATTCTAAAATACTTTCAGCATTTTTGAACTTCAACAATATTGCGGCAGAAAATTATAAGCAGTGGTATCGTTATCCCTCCTATGGATTTAATGTTCTGGGTGGTGTTACGTATGCGTTTTAATCAGATGAGGTGACTTACTCTGATTGGAGTGTGCATATTCAGGTAACAGGTAAAGGAGTCGGGTGTAATGTCGGCGCTAAAATTCCTTATCCCTTGCGTCTTTATCTTTAGAAAACTTAGAATATTTGTGTATTACGGATAGAATTTAAGGATAAAAAATGCTCTTCTTTGATGAATTTCCTGTAGAATATTTGCAGGATTAAATTCCATTATTAACAATCTTTTCAATACTCGACAACGATATCATTATTTATGATAAAACCTTGGTTTGTCTGGTGTGAAAAATGTTTATAAAATAGTCGTTTTTAAACCATTTTTATGTAGGTAATCTCGATCGGTTTTCATACATTTGCCACATTATAAAAAACGATTAAATAATGAGTGAAACAGAAAAATTAGTAATGGAAAAAGACAGTTACACAGCGGACAATATCCAGGTTCTGGAAGGACTGGAAGCGGTCAGGAAAAGACCTGCAATGTATATTGGTGATGTTGGTTCGCGTGGTCTTCACCATTTGGTTTATGAAGTTGTTGATAATTCCATTGACGAAGCCCTTGCCGGTTATTGCGACAAGATTGATGTTTTTATTAATAAAGATAATTCAGTTACAGTTATTGACAATGGTCGTGGTATCCCTACTGACTGGCACGAAAAAGAACAAAAATCCGCACTTGAGGTTGTAATGACTGTGCTACATGCCGGTGGTAAATTCAATAAAGAATCTTATAAAGTTTCCGGCGGTTTGCATGGAGTAGGTGTTTCATGCGTGAATGCCCTTTCTTCGCATTTAACTGTGAAGGTTTACAGGGATGGTAAAATTTTTGAACAGGAATATGAAATTGGGAAACCAATGTACGATGTGAAAGTTATTGGTGAATCAGACAGAACCGGAACCGAAACGACATTTCTTCCTGACTCTTCAATTTTTATCGTTTCTGTTTATTCTTATGAAATTATAGTGTCCCGTTTACGTGAACTGGCTTTTCTTAATAAAGGAATTACCCTTACTCTTACAGATTACCGCGAAACTGATGAAAATGGAGAATTTGTTACCTCTACTTTTTATTCAAAAGAAGGTTTGAAAGAGTTTGTGCAGTACCTGGATTCAACAAGAGAAGGCCTGATGGAAGATCCAATTTATATGGAAGGCGAAAAAGGCGGTGTTCCGATTGAGGTGGCCATGCAATATAATTCTTCATTTGCTGAAAATACGCACTCCTACTGTAACAATATCAATACCCATGAAGGTGGTACGCACCTTTCAGGATTTAGAAGGGCGCTGACAAGAACTTTGAAATCGTATGCTGAAAAACAGGGAATGTTTGCGAAACTTAAATTCGATATCAATGGTGACGATTTCCGTGAAGGACTTACTGCTGTAATATCAGTAAAGGTTCAGGAGCCACAGTTTGAAGGGCAGACAAAAACCAAGCTCGGTAATAATGAAATTATGGGTGTTGTTGATCAGCTTGTGAGCGAAATGCTCAATTACTATCTTGAAGAACATCCAAAAGAAGCAAGAACTATTGTAAACAAAGTTATTCTTGCCGCTACTGCACGTCATGCAGCCCGCAAAGCCCGTGAACTGGTGCAGCGGAAAGGAGTACTTACAGGCAGCGGACTTCCGGGAAAACTTGCAGACTGTTCGGAAACTGATGCTTCGTTATGCGAAATATATCTTGTGGAAGGTGATTCCGCAGGTGGTACGGCAAAGCAGGGCAGAGACAGAAAATTCCAGGCTATTCTTCCTTTAAGAGGAAAGATTTTAAATGTTGAAAAGGCTATGCCTCACAGAATCTTCGACAGCGAGGAAATAAAAAATATGTACACTGCATTAGGTGTTACAATAGGAACTGAAGATGATTCCAAAGCGCTGAACCTTGACAAACTTCGTTATCACAAGATCATCATCATGACCGATGCCGATGTTGATGGTAGCCACATTGCCACACTTATTCTTACTTTCTTTTTCAGGTATATGAATGAACTGGTCGAAAATGGATATGTTTACATTGCAACACCTCCACTTTACCTTATTAAAAGAGGAAAAGAAGAACGTTATTGCTGGACTGAAGAAGAACGTATTGCCATTATTGCTGAACTTGCCAAAGATGGCAAAGAAAGTAGTGTGCACATTCAGCGTTACAAAGGTCTTGGTGAAATGAATGCCGAACAGTTATGGCATACAACTATGGACCCCATGTATCGCACACTTCGTCAGGTTACCATTCAAAGTGGTGCTGAAGCTGACAAAGTATTTTCAATGCTCATGGGTGATGAAGTTCCACCACGCAGAGAGTTTATTGAAAAGAATGCGAAGTATGCGAGGATTGATGCCTGATATGAAATTCATTTTAAAAAAAAAGGACCGGTTTGAAACCGGTCTTTTTTTTAAAATATAATTCTGAAATTTCCGTACTATTTCATTTTCTTCAAAATTTCAATTCCTTTTTTATCAATAGTGTTGTTGATAACAGGTGTTGATTTAATTATTTTCTGTGTTTTGGTATCAAGTTTTAAAGGAGCATCCGGGAATCTGACACCAATATGTTTCGAAACAAGTTGCCCGTTTTCATACCTGTCTTTGCGGTTGGCAACCACTGTCCATGTAAATTCTGTATTGGATGTCCCGCTGTTTAGTTCTATTACATCAAAGCCTGTAGCACTGCGATTGGTCACATAGACGCCTTTACAGTCACCATTCAATTGAACAAAAACTTTCAAAGGATAATTTGCATCAACAAAAATATTGTTGCTGAAAATCGAATCAAGTGAAATGTGAACTTTGCCATTCACAAGTTTGCCTGTTCCATAATCCTGGAAAAGTATTTCAGGTGATTCAGCGCAAAACATAGTGGCTTTGCTGCCGTCTGTTCTGTCAACAATGGTAGCAACTGTACCGGTACCAATTATTTTATAACTTGTGCCGCCTTGATTTCCTCCAACATAAGCATAGTCTGCCCCGCTATTCTCGAAATAACCACCGAAACCGCCGCCAATGGTAGCTGAATAACCATATACACCCACTGTATTGCCAAAGAAAGCGCCACCACTTCCCTGGCTTAGTGTTAGTGCATTTGGAAGGTTATTTCCTACGCCAATCACGCCTGTTCCATTGCCTGTATTGAGGCCAAGACCATAAGCCCCTGCATAAGTTCCCGTAAAAGCGCCTCCGCTTCCGGCAGCCAATGCTCCGATATTCGCGGCATTATTTCCAACACCCAACACACCCGTGCCCTGTACATCGGTTGCATAAGAATATGAACCATTGGCAGTACCTGTAAAAGCTCCCCCGCAACCATCGGCAATGGAGCTGAAAGACGAACTGTTATTACCAATACCCACCACTCCGATTCCGGAAGATATTGCTGTTGCTTTTGAGTAAGAACCAACGCCGGTTCCCAAAGATGCACTTCCTGCGCCTCCTGTAGGAATATTAATAGAGGTGATATTATTTCCGATTCCGATAACTCCAACCCCTAAAGTATTTGAATTGATACCATAAACACCATATCCTGCATTGTTGTTGTTTCTGCCTACAACACCTGCACCTGTGCTGCTGTTGTACCCTAAAACACCCTGTCCAGCACCGGTGTTTTCGCCATAAATTGCACATGCTGTTCCTGCACTGTATCCATTAATGGGGAAGTCTGTTTGATTTGCTATTGAATTAAGAGCGCCGGAGTATGATGTTCCGTAAACGGAGAACAGGTCGCCTGTTTGTGCTGAAGTGCTGTTGATAAGGACCTGCGGAGTAGTCATAAAACGCATTCTTTCGTTTGTTGCTGCAGTGCCATTGGTTTTAATGATCAGATTTTGATTGTCTGTTGTTCCTATGAAATTAGTTCCTGAAATTGTTCCGCTGTTTCCGGCTGTAAGCCATGCTGCACCTGTTGATGTTATAGTTGAAGGGATACTTGTGCCAACGCTGATAGTTCCTGTAGTGTTGTATGCAACACTGCTGATAGTCCATGATGGTCCGGTAGTCCCTGTAACTCCTGTTAAACCTGTAGGTCCGGTTACTCCTGTTGTACCAGCAGTACCTGCTAAACCAGTAGCGCCTGTAGGTCCTGTTAAACCATTTGTTCCTGCCGTGCCAGTAGCTCCGGTCGGTCCTGTAGCTCCTACACCGGGTCCTGTTGGTCCTATCACTCCTGTAGGCCCTGTTAGTCCTGTAGAACCTGTTGATCCGTTCAAACCTGATGCACCTGTTGGGCCTGTAACACCATTGATTCCGTCAGCTCCTGATGGACCTGTTGAACCTGTTTCTCCTGTTGGGCCTGTAGCTCCTACACCTGGCCCTGTGGGTCCAATTATTCCTGTTGGCCCTGTTGGCCCTGTTGCCCCGGATCCGGTAGGTCCTGTGATCCCTGTTGAACCATCAATTCCCGAAGGACCGGTTGGACCTGTTGCTCCTGTTGGTCCTGCCTGGTTATTAAGAGCGTTTCCTGCTTCTAAAGCGTATGGAACAGACCATAATTGTGATGTCCCCATAGCTGTATAATTTGTTCCACCGGTGTAGTCAACTTCAACCTTTAAAAAATAGCTTGCGTTAATCCAGTTGATAGTGGAAAAAGAGGCCGATGCTCCCAGACCGGTGCTTGTTCCCTGGCCAATGATAAGCGTGAATAATCCAAATTGGTTTGTTGTCACACTGTGCAATTCCTGCCATTGCAATATCCCTGTTCCTGATCCCGAAAGGATATTGATCCTCACACTGACTGCATGATTGGAAATTAAATGCCCTGATGCATCACGTGCCACAGACTGGTAGTTTAATCCCTGTGGTATTTGTGCAATGACAGGTGTAAAGAAAAGAGTAAAGAGTGAAAGAATGAAAGTCACCCTGATAAAGTTTTTTAAATTTTTCATGGTTTTATTGTTTAAAAATTGGATTGATTTTTAATAAAATTTTCTCACTTATGATTGACATTTAATGAAAAAGACAATTTGCTATAACTATTGATTTCAATTATTTAAGAGTCCATAAAAGTAATAATTTTTTTGAATTAAGGAGAAAAACAAATTGAATTTTCATTTCCGTTCAATAAATTTTCCGGTTCAACTTTCCTGCATTTTATATTTCCTGAAACAATAATATGCTTTTCAATTAATCCTGATCTGATTGAGAATGCAATTATTCTCACTACTTTTGCCGTTCATTTTTTGAACATGATCTATCAACAACATACTTTTGAAAACGGTATCCGCGTCATTCATAAACAGACGGATTCTTACGTTTCGCATTGCGGAATAATTATCAATGCGGGTTCAAGAGATGAGAACGATAATGAGCAGGGGATGGCTCATTTTATTGAGCACGTTATTTTCAAAGGAACAAAGAAACGTAAATCTTACCAGATTCTTTCCTATATGGAAAATGTGGGCGGCGAGATCAATGCTTTTACAACCAAAGAAGACACCTGTGTTTATGCATCTTTCTTAACCGAATTTTTAGAAAGGGCGGTAAATATTATTTCCGACATTATCATTCATTCAACATTTCCTGAAAAAGAACTTAAAAAGGAAAAAGAGGTGGTGATTGATGAGATCAATTCTTACAAGGATGAACCGGCAGAAGAAATTTTTGATGAGTTCGAAAAGCTTGTTTTTGCAAGCCATCCTTTGGGAAGATATATCCTGGGTGAACCTGATCTTATCAGGAAATTCGGAAAAACGGATTTGCAAAAGTTTATTAAAAGAAGTTACAATACGGATGAAATTGTGATCTGTTCCATTGGTAAGATTGAGTTTTCACAACTATTAAAAATCCTGGAAAAATATTTTTCTGAATTAAAAAGTAATCCGAGAAGTTGGAAACGCAACAAATTCAAAAGGTATAAAGCATTCAATAAAATTGTTCCCAAGCCCATTCATCAGTCGCATTGCATTATTGGGAACGTTGCTTATGATATGAATAATAACCGAAGAACTCCGTTGATATTGCTGAATAATATTCTTGGCGGACCCGGAATGAATTCACGTTTAAGTATGAATATCCGCGAGAAATACGGGTTTTGTTACAACATTGAATCAAATTATTCTCTCTTTTCTGATGCAGGTTTGTTTGCCATTTATTTTGGCACCGACCAGGAAAATGTTGAAAAAACAAATTCACTTGTGCTGAAAGAACTGGATAAATTGCGGAAATCAAAGTTGGGAATACTTCAATTACAAAGGGCAAAACTGCAGTTGATAGGGCAGCTTGCAATATCGTATGAACAGGGCATGAACGAAATGCTTTCGGTTGGGAAAAGTTTTTTGGTTTACAACAAAGTGGATTCGATAGAGGTGATAAATTCAAAAATTGAAGCAATCACAACTGAACAGATATTGGAAACAGCCAACGAAATTTTTGATCTTGAAAAACTAAGTACGCTTGTGTTTAAATCGGACAAGTAAAGTAATAGTTTCGGGTTTCAGGTTACGGGGTTTTTAAAAAAAACATTATGCAAACAACAGATATTGATTTGGA
This sequence comes from uncultured Bacteroidota bacterium, assembly GCA_903889915.1. Taxonomy (GTDB): domain Bacteria; phylum Bacteroidota; class Bacteroidia; order Bacteroidales; family CG2-30-32-10; genus CAISZK01. The sequence goes on along the minus strand of CAISZK010000040.1, from coordinate 18,262 downwards.
AAAATATGCAGAGGATTTCACCACTGATGAATCGCCTTTGCTTCAAAAGTTATACAGGGAAACGAACCTGAAAATTCTTTACCCTCAAATGTTGTCAGGAAAATTGCAGGGAAGTTTGCTGAAAATGATCAGCAAAATGATTCGTCCTGAAAAGATTTTGGAGATAGGAACCTTTACCGGTTATTCCGCAATTTGTCTTTCAGAAGGACTCGCTGCAAATGGGGTTTTGCACACTATAGAAGTCAATCCTGAACTTGAGGAAATGATAAGAAGATATTTCGCTGAGGCAGGAATTTCTGATAAAGTTAAGTTGCATATCGGTAATGCACTTGATATAATTCTCACACTTGATGACACCTTCGATTTGGTGTTTATTGATGCTGACAAGGAGAATTATTTGAATTATTTCAAAATGATCTTTGATAAAGTGAGAAAAGGTGGATTTATCCTTGCAGATAATGTTCTTTGGGGTGGAAAAGTGTTGAAAAAAACACCTTCATCCGACACAGAATCGAATGGAATTAAAGAATTCAATGAGTATGTGAAGAATGATGACAGGGTGGAGAATGTGTTGCTTCCGATAAGAGATGGGGTGATGATAATAAGGAAAAGATAAATCTTTAATATTTCCAATCGTTTTAATATAAAAAAACCCATTTTGACAAAACGAGCCTTACCGTAAGAAAAAAAAGCCCATCGTAAGAAAACGAGGCTCATCGTAAGAAAATGGACCTTGTCCTAAGAAAACGAAGTTCATCGTAAGAAAAAAAAGCTCATCGTAAGAAAATGGACCTCGTTGTAAGAAAATGAGCCTGTTTGCGAGAAAACGATGTGATTTTAGCAGAATTAAAATGATTTTGATAGATGTTCGTAAGCAAAGTTATAGGTTGTTAATACATAAGTATAAACTACTTGTGTATTCCAACCTGCAACCCCAGCGTTGTCCGCGGTAATTCAGAGAAGTTATAAGTGTCGCTGGTTTTGAAAATATCGGACAAACGGTAACTCCCAAATATCACCCACCTGTTGAATCCAATCCTTACCAGTGCGCCATAATTAAAAGAGTTGATGTATTTCAAATTGGATGTGGTTATTTTTACAATATTGCCATTTTCAACTTTATCTTTGGCGAAAGTTCTGGCTGTATAAGTCCAATCGCCATAAGCGCCGAGGTCAATAAACTTTCCGATGCTGTTGCCTCTTCGCCCGTAATTAAAGCGCATATAAGGCGACAGCCCTACATTGTAATAACTGAAGGTTTCTTTTTTGTTGTGCAAAATGGTATCCGGAAAAATTTTTCCTTTCTTTTGCTCCAGTGCAAATGTGTACGAATTGAAAGCTAAATCATATCCTATGGCATAGTGCTTACAGATTTTTAATTTGTACCTGTATCCAAATACGAAGTTTGTGGACTTGCCCAGGACAATATCATTTCCTGCGCCGTTATTATCACCACCAATAAAGCCAAAGCCGATGTAGAAATGATGAAAGTTTTTGAGGTTTGGCCCAACCTTTCCCATAGTTGTATCTTTAACATCCTTGTGAAATAATATTTGCTGAGAGTAACACTGCCCGCTTATTAAAATAATGATTGCGATTGCCAGGATTTTTTTCATGATTTGAAATAAATGGAAATTAATTGAAACTGCCGGAAAACTCTGAATATTTTACTTTGCATTTTAAACATTGAACAAAACTTAAAACGTATAACTACCGGTATAACTACCCAGATGAACATTTAGCTTTTCGCCCTTTTTATAGTTACTTGTCCGAAAACTTAAAACCTCGTTTGACGAAACAAGAATAACATTGTATTCGGTCAACAGACCATCGGTGTCTTGAATGTTGTAATAAAGATGACTTTGGAATCCACCTGTTTTTTTATCCAGGTATGCTTGTCTGACCATCACTTTCAGGACATCTTCTTTTTTTACAAAATCAAATGAAGTATCAGAGATTTGTTTTTTGTTTTCCGTGAAATAAGACGCCTGTGGAACACCAAATCCATGCGCATAATCAAAGTAAGGATAAAGATCGGCTGACTTCTCTATCTCAAGAAACATCTGCATGTTTTTCAAACTTCTGTTCATCTGCCAGGCACAAGCTGCAAAACCCGCTGCCAAAGGGCAGGCGAAAGAAGTTCCGTCCACCTGTTGCATTCCATTTTTCCCTGCAGCAGCAACATGTCCGAAGGTGCTGATGTTAGGCTTCGCTCTCTTATCCCATGTGGGGCCAAGCGAACTGAAAGTAATGTGAAAATCTGTAATAGGATCAATACCACCTACAGACAAGCAACTGTCAGCATCGGCAGGCGCTCCGACGATGTGCCAGTCGTTATCGCCATCGTTTCCTGCCGCATTCACAACCAACATTCCTTTCCTGGCTGCAAAGTTAGCGGCTCTTGTAACAAGCGTGGTTTTTCCATCCATCTGGTTTTGGAAGTAGCGCTGATATGTATATCCAAGCGAACTGCTGATAATGTCTGCTCCGTTTTTGTCAGCCCATTCTACGGCTGCAAGCCAGTTTTCTTCTTCTGAAAAAATTTCACGTTTAACCTCTGTCCTGGCAAGAAGAAATTCTGCACCCGTTGCAAGTCCTATCTTCTTTCCCTTTATCATTCCAGCAATACATGACATGGTCATTGTCCCATGCGACATGTAACCGTACACAAATTCTTTGTTTTTTGCAAAATCCCATGTCTTGATAATACGGTTTTCTTTCCTTATTTGTTCGAAAACTGGGCTTGTGTTTACTGAAGGAAAACCCCCGTCGAATATGGCGATGCGTATTCCTTTACCATCAATTCCTGCATTCTCAAAAAGATCACCTCCCATGCGTTTTGTTTGTTTTTCGAGAATCGAAGTCATGGATGCATTCAGGGTTGTATCCCAGCCAGCCCCTTCAACAGAACATGCGATTGGTGCTGACTCCATTAATTCAACATCAGAAACGAAAGGTAAATTTCTGATTTCTTCAATTTTTTCAGATGATGCATAAACACACATTGCATTGAACCACCTGCTAGAATGAGAGACTGAATCAGCAAGAGATGTAATTGATGTTTCATAGATGCTGTTCAATGGAAAGTCAGTGGAGTCAACAAGAGATATCCCGTTTGCGATTCTCCTTTCAATGGCTTTTTTATCAAAATAACTGTACGGATCAAAAGTTACACTCTTTTTGTTTTTCAGAAACACCCAGTATTTACTGTTCTGTGCTGAAACCATCGCCAGCATTCCGAGCGAACAAAACAATAATGTCAGCAGCAACCTACGTATCATAATTCTTCTTTTAAATTCTAATCAAAGGAACAAATTTTTTTGTTTCAAAAGCATGTCAAAATTGATAATTTTGTAAAATCATAAAATACAAACAATGCCAAAAAAGAAAAGAGTCATTACAAACGTTAGCGAAAAGGAAGAGATCATCAATAATTGCGATTGCTGCTATGTGGGTATGGTGGATGAAAACAACAATCCTTATGTGGTTCCTTTTAATTTCGGATACAGAGAAAATACTATTTACCTGCACTCAGCACCGGAAGGGAAAAAAATAAGTATTTTGAAAAAGAGCAGCCAGGTTTGCATTGCTTTTTCAACTGCACACAAGTTGAATTTTCAAAGTGAAAATATGGCCTGCAGTTACAGCATGTTTTATAAAAGTGTCCTATGTTACGGCAATATTGAATTCATTGAGAATTATGAACTGAAAGTTGAAGCAATGAACATCATCATGAAGCAATATACAGGAAAAGAATTTGGATTTTCTGTTCCTTCCATTAATGGCGTGCTTGTTTACAAAGTTGTGATTGATGAAATGACAGGAAAAGAATTCGGGAATCTGTACTAGTCATCAGTCATCAGTCATCAGACATTAGTCATTAGTCATTAGTGACCATTGACTTTTGACTTTTGACTATTGACTATTGACCATTGACTTTTTTCAGAATATACTTATTGTAGTACCAAATAAATGTTTTGCCAATAACACTGCCGAATAATATTCCGATTATAGCGCCACACAGCACATCCAGAGGATAGTGAACACCCAGGTAAATGCGGGAGTAAGAGACAACAATTGCCCACACAATCAATACGACGGTCAGGTGTTTTACTTTTTTACCCAAAATGTTTATCGCGAAGAAACACACCCCAAAAGTATTTGCAGCATGTGAAGAAACAAAGCCGTAAAGGCCTCCACAATCACCATTCACAAGGTGCACCATATCTTTTATTGTTGGATCCTGACATGGACGCAGACGATGAAAAACCTCTTTGAATAAATGAACAGAACAGAGATCTGTGCATGCTACCAACAGTGCTGCGCAAATTAAAACATCAATAGTTCTGATCTTGTAATTTTTAATTACAAGGAAAAGAAGAAAAAGATAAAAGGGAATCCATGTGAATTTATAACTCACCCAGTACATCATAAAATCCCAGAAGGAATTGTGCATTCCATTAAGGAAAAGAAGCATTGATTTGTCCCAGTTGATGAGTTGCTCTATCATGAATTTTATTTGGCTGTAAAGTTAATTCAAAAAAATATAACAAGAGAGGGGAAAAAGTAATTTAAACACATTCCGTGTTGTCATACTTGAACAATGAACTCCGATTACTGACCTTGATAAAAATCACATTATTTATAGCTGTTAATCCGAAGAAAGGATGGCGTCTGATAGTCAATTAAAAATGTTTTGTTAAAGTTGCGTTAAGGGTTGCTTTTGGCATATCATACTATTATATTTGCATGTTCAAAAAAACTATTTTTCTGGAATAGGTTATTGTTTAAGATACTCACGCCATTGCTTTAATTATACTTTCTTCAAATGAGAACAATAATAAAGATACTCTTAAGTGCTGCTCTCTTGTCATTGGTTATTTACAATGAAAGTTTTTCGCAGTTTAATTTTGTTCATATCACCGACCTGCATGTTTCAGATGGAACCTCCTATGTGAATAATTCCGACATTAACGGAGTAGTCTTCTCCCAAATGCTTGAAACCATAAGAAATTTAACTCCCAAGCCGGCTTTTGTTGTTGCCTCTGGTGATTTGACAAATGTTGGTAGCGCTGGTGATGGTGCGGACCCTGTATTTTTACAATACCTCTTTCCAACTTTGGTCACAAACCCTCAACCCGGTGATTATTTTATTGATTCCGCCAAAACAATTCCGATATATTTTACTCCGGGGAATCATGAATATTACACTACTTTAATTCCGCCTCTTTCTGCAACAGGACTTGTAAATTATAAGAATTATTTTGCACCGGATACCGATTATACTATTACTTATAACAATGCAGCATTGTTGTTCCTTCGCTCCGGCTATGATGTTTTCCGTCCTTTGTGGATTGATGTTAATATTACAAATCCTGAGGGTTCCGGAATTTCAGATTCACAATGTAATTGGGTAAGGAGTGAACTCAGCAACAATGCGAATATGCGAAAAATTATTGTGATGCATCATCCCCCTGTTGATGCGATTGGAACAAATGCAGATGGTACTCCTTCTACTTTAAACATTGTTGATACTGCTGATGGTTCAATCCTTTATAACAGAACGACATTATTAAATATTTGTGATTCGAACAATGTGGATATCGTTCTTGCCGGTCACATGCACCAAAATGTAGTTGCTGACAGACCTGGTGATGTGATTGATGAAAACTGGACTGGAGGAACGCGATACATACAAACCGCAGGTGGGCTTTTAGGCGGTTACAGAATAATAACTGTTGATTCAAATTTTGTGTGGGCTGGTTTGCCGCAAATATTGACCCCTGCCGGTATTAATGGATATTCTTTAGTTGATAATATCAACGTCTTTTATAATTCCACCACAAGAATGATAACAGTTTTTGGCGGTAATTTCAGTGATCAGTCAAATACTGAGATAAGTATTTTGAGTATTACAGGACAACAAATTCTGAAACAACATTTCAATACAAACCAAATGATGTTTCATGTTGTAAATGCTGCAGGACTGGCAAAGGGATTTTATGTGCTGACTATTCAAAATGAGAATAAAAACTACGCTAAAAAACTGGTAGTAGATTGATCTTAGCTGAAGGTATTTGAAACAGTAGGTCAGAATACTTTTATTATTTTTTTTTAAATTCGAGGAAACCAGGCTCAGCGTGATGGTTTGCCAGGCCGTTTGCGATTGTTATCATTTTTGCAAATTTCTATTAAAATCTACCCGACTAAGATTTAAAGTTGTTGTTTTGAAAGTTATCTCTGTGAGGTATTTATTTTGCAATAAACGTGAATGTTCCAAGCAACCTATACTTGTCAATAATCGTCTATTTAAAAAGTGCCTTTATCAACTTGTGAATTCTGAATTTTAAACAATTGAATTCTTGAAATAAAATCTGAGAGAAGAAGTTTTTTAAACAGGAAAATTTGACATGATTATTACTTAAAACAATAGGATATTTAAAGTTGCATGAAATAAAAGAAATAGTTTAACGCTTAATAAATTTACTATGAAAGATAAACTAACCAATCTGCTGACTGATAAAGGCACTCAGGCTGCTACAGAAATTGCCCGTGCTTTGATTCAGGATCCATCCAAAACCTCGATGGTTATTGATGGTGTAACATCCGGAAAAGCTAAAATTAAATATGGCTCTGCGAAAACCTTGTTGATTATGAGTGAACGCAACCCGGAATTGATCTATCCATACTTTCATAAGTTTGTGGATCTGCTTTCCGGGAACAACAATATTCTTAAGTGGACAGCCATAGATATCATCTGTAACTTTTCGTTTGCAGATAAGGAAGAAAAAATTGACAGGAAACTTATTAATGGTTTTACTGAGATGATCACGGGTGATTCTCTTATTACAGCCGGCCATGTTGTTGGTAATTTGTGGAAGATTGCAATCAATGATAAACATCCGGCAGACAAATTGGCCGTTGAAATGCTGAAAGCTGAGAATGCCAATATCAGCGCTGAGTGCAAAAGCATTCTGGCAGGACATGTGCTGGATTCATTTTCCAGGTTTTTTGATCTTTTAAGTAACTCTAAAAAGAAAGATGTACTTGAGTTTGCAGCCCGTCATGCTTCAAGCTCACGCAGCGGTACCAGGAGAAAAGCAAATTTATTTATTAAAAGATTTAAGGCTTAGTTGAACTATTTTTTACTTTTGTAAAAAAAATGAAATGAAAAATCAACAAGCATTATTAGCACTACTATCATTGGTGTTTATGATTACAATTCTATCTTGTAATCATGGTAAGCCTAAAGATAAAACACCAGAAACTGCTGCACCCATAGTGAAAACTGATACTGTTAATCTTGATCAGGCACAAAAGGACCTATTGAAAAAGGATGTTGAGTTTTCCGATTATTCAATTACAAATGGTGTCTCAGCTGCTCTTTTAAACTTTATTGATAATGATGCAGTACTACTACTACCTAATCACAGACCTGTTGTGGGAGTTGATTCTATTACTGCCATGATGAATAAAAGAAAAAATAAAAAGGATAAAATAGTTTTGTCACCTATTGCTGCCACAGTTGCTTCATCAGGAGATCTGGGGTATGATTATGGAACTTATACTTTCACTCAGACACGGAAAATTGATGGTGCTGAAATGACTTCCAACGGATCATACATGTCAGAATGGAAAAAAGATAAAACAGGAGCCTGGAAGCTTGTACTATATACCAATACTGATGGACTGGTACCGCTGAAAAAACCTAAAATGCCGTAAAAAGCTTAATTCTTTAATGCCTAAAAAAAGTTTTACACAAATAAAAAAAAGCCCCACAAATTGCGGGGCTTTTTTTATTTGTAAATAAGAACTAATTTAATTTTTCACTTCTTCAAAATCCACATCAGTAACTTCACTGTTGTTGCCGGTATTGGTCTCTTCATTTTTTGGTCCACCATTATCTGCAGGTTGTTGTTGTGTGTTCTGAGTTGCTTTATACATTTCTTCGCTTGCAGCCTGCCATGCAGTGTTCATTTTAGCCATTGCACTATCAATTGCAGGGATACTTCTGCTTTTGTGAGCTTCTTTTAATTCAGCAAAAGCGTTTTCAATTGTAGCTTTTTTATCAGCAGGTATTTTGTCACCGTATTCCTTCAATTGTTTTTCAGTCTGGAATATCATTGCATCTGCTGCGTTTATTTTCTCAACTTCTTCTTTTGCTTTCCTGTCACTTTCAGCATTGGCCTCTGCTTCCATTTTCATTTTCTTGATCTCATCATCAGTTAATCCTGAGGAAGCTTCAATACGAATATTCTGTGATTTGCCTGTAGCTTTGTCATGTGCAGTTACGTTCAGAATTCCGTTTGCATCAATATCAAAGGTCACTTCAACCTGTGGAATACCTCTTGGTGCAGGTGGAATTCCATCAAGATGGAAACGTCCGATTGTTCTGTTCTGTGCAGCCATCGGGCGTTCGCCCTGTAACACATGAATTTCAACTGAAGTTTGGTTGTCACTGGCAGTCGAGAAAACTTCCGATTTCTTGGTAGGAATTGTTGTGTTGGCTTCAATAAGTTTAGTAAACACGCCACCTAAGGTTTCAATTCCTAAAGAAAGAGGAGTGATGTCAAGCAAAAGAACATCTTTTACTTCGCCTGTCAAAACGCCTCCCTGTATAGCGGCTCCAACAGCAACCACTTCGTCAGGATTAACACCTTTTGACGGAGTCCTGCCAAAGAATTTTTCAACCAGTGCTTGAATTGCCGGAATACGTGTTGATCCACCAACAAGAATTACTTCATCAACCTGAGATGCATTAAGTCCTGCATCAGCCAGAGCTTTTTTACAAGGCTCAATTGTTGATTGGATAAGTTTGTCGCAAAGCTGTTCGAACTTTGCACGTGTAAGAGATCTTACAAGGTGGCGGGCAATTCCTTCAACCGGCATAATGTATGGCAGGTTGATTTCAGTCTGTGTGCTGCTGGAAAGTTCAACTTTGGCTTTTTCTGAAGCTTCTTTCAAACGTTGAAGAGCCATGGGATCTTTTCTTAAATCAAGCCCCCATTCCTTTAAAAATTCTTCTGCCAACCAGTTCATGATCTCATGGTCGAAGTCATCACCGCCAAGGTGAGTATCACCATTGGTTGATTTTACTTCAAAAACACCTTCACCAAGTTCGAGTATAGAAATATCAAATGTCCCGCCACCAAGATCGAAAACGGCAACCTTAATATCTTTATGTTTTTTATCAAGACCATAAGCAAGAGCAGCAGCTGTAGGTTCGTTGATTATTCTTTTTACTTTCAGTCCTGCAATTTCACCTGCTTCTTTGGTAGCCTGACGTTGTGAATCGCTGAAATAAGCCGGAACTGTAATGACAGCTTCGGTTACTTCCTGCCCAAGATAATCTTCAGCGGTTTTTTTCATTTTCTGCAAAACCATTGCCGAAATTTCCTGAGGAGAATACATTCTTTCATCAATTTTTACTCTGGGAGTATTATTATCACCACGTACCACACTGTATGAAACACGGTTAATTTCTTTTGTAACCCTGTCGTAGGATTCTCCCATAAAGCGTTTTATTGAAAAGACTGTCTTTAATGGATTAGTAATAGCCTGTCGTTTGGCCGGTTCACCCACTTTTCGTTCATTGTTTTCAGTAAATGCCACCATTGATGGGGTGGTTCTTCCTCCTTCGCTGTTAGGAATTACGACAGGTTCATTTCCTTCCATTACTGCCACACATGAATTGGTGGTGCCAAGGTCTATTCCGATAATTTTTCCCATTTTATAAATTATTTAAGTTTAAAAGTTATAGTATGAAATTTTGAATTGCCTTCTCAAGGATAATGCCAATTGAGAAAATAGGGCTTTTTAAGAAATTATGACATATTGAATTTTGAAAAAAGCTGAATTTTCTGTCAATAATGGTGACAAAAAGGCAGTCATTTGTTAAATTAATGACATGGGAAAATCGGAAATGCTGACAGGCGAATAAGTAAAAGTAGAAGAAATTTTAAACTATTCCGGATTTCGTCAATTATTGAAATCCTAAATGACCATTGTAAAGAGAGTCCAAAGAATACGGGTGCATGGCTAATTTTCTGTCCATCTGGAAACGTGATGAAAATATTCCTATACCATTATCAATATTGGTGTACTGTGGCTTTTCCTGTGTCACTCCTGTTGAAGGTGCATTGACTTCCATATAGGTGTTGAATTCATCTGCTGCTACTGAAAAAATGAAATCTACGTTGGGTGTAGCAACATGCCTGATTATATTGGGAGGGTTTCCTATTTTGGCACGCAGAAAACTGAAGAATGACTGACCGTTGTACGTTGTTTCCATTTCTTCTCCACCATTGGTTCCTGTGGAAACATAAGAACCCAGATCCCAGTCAACATATTTTTGAGTACTGTCAGTTGCGCCAAATACCTTTTCCCAGTAATTAAATCTCACCACGATTTGATAACGTTTGCCATTTAGACCTGTTGACCATTTTACCTCATACGGACTGCTGGAATGGAAAACTGCGGTTTGCTGTGCTGTTGGTTTTTCAATATCCAGCGGTTCTACGAGGGATGTGGAAGACGAAATTAATTTGCCGTTTAATTTGTTTTTGATGTATAGCTTATAAACGGCGTTTACATCAAGAAAAGCTTTGAATTTATACAGGACTTGTTTTGGAGCATAGAAAACTCCGGGGTCTTTATTGTAAATTGTTGTAGTGTCGAGGTACCACAAATTAGTCTGAGAATTATTTTTCCATTCTTCAACCCATACTTCAAGATTATTTCCATAACTGCTGGAATCAGGATTCTGAGCCATAACAAGAGCGTTGCCATTGCCGAGGAATGCTTTGTTTATTTTTATGTAGTGTGTAGTGTCGTTCTGGTTTAAAAGACCATAAACGATGGTTATGTCTTTCCAATTCGCATTAATATCAAAATCTGTTTTACACGAAAAAACAGAGATTGTAAGAAAGACAATAATGTAAAGCAGTTTTTTCATTGAGCACTTGCAGTGTGATTATTTATTGCAAAAGTAATATTTTTTTTTGAATATCCGCAACCCTACCAGTATGAAAAGACAATAAATTCTTTTTCCCGGTGCCGGCAGTAAATTTTGTTTTCAACAAGAATAAATTTTCAAAGTTGAGCCTACTCCGAAAAGTAAAAAAAGAGAAAACTTCCACAAAAATAATAGTTCACGAAATCATACAAAATAATAAAATCCAGTATAATAGTATTCGTGAAATTTTGTAGTTCTGAGTTTTTGTGGTGAAAAAGATTTGTCGGAGTGGTTTCAAAGTTATAAACCTCCTCGACATCGTCGCTCCTATCTCAAGGTTTTCGCTCCTACCTCAAGGTTTTCGCTCCTACCTCAAGGTTTTCGCTCCTATCTCAAGGTTTTCGCTCCTACCTCAAGGTTTTCGCTCCTACCTCAAGGTTGTCGCTCCTATCTCAAGGTTGTCGCTCCTATCTCAAGGTTGTCGCTCCTACCTCAAGGTTGTCGCTCCTATCTCAAGGTTGTCGCTCCTACCTCAAGGTTTTCGCTCCTACCTCAAGGTCGTCACTCCTGATTCAATTGTTTCGTATTAAACTCAAATTTGCTGCAAAGAAATATATTGGATTGAAAATCATTCTAAAAACGATCTTGTTGAAAATGTCTGAATGTGGAATGAAATTGAAGCCAGACTACAAAAGTTTTTAAAACTTTTGTAGTCTCAATGCGACATTGGATTAGGTACTCATAACTCCAACAAAAAGTAAAATGAATATCCGTTATTATACCGGTTGTGTTTTTCACAATAAAAAAATAAAAAAGTAAGATATTCCTGAAATCAATTATCTTGATTTATTAATAACATCCGGTGGTTTTCTATTTCGGTATAAAACGGATATTCAATTAATTTTTAATGTCACCTGATAAAAATGGCATTATTAATATTTTCTTTTGTAGTTTTGTGTTTCAAAATATTGCGGAAAATGGTCATAATCAAAGTTGCGTTAATGTTGCAATAATCAATAACCTTCACGGATAAATGACCCTTTGATCAAAGATAATTAATGAACAATGACTAATTTAAAATAATCATGCAAAAGAAAAATAAAGAGATGACAACCCTTCGTATCGTAAATAAAGTCACTACCCATGTTCTAAAAGAAATGAAATTGCAGGGCGAAAAGATAGCCATGCTGACTGCCTATGACTATTCTACTGCAAGAATTCTTGACAGCGCTAAAATAGATGTGATCCTTGTTGGGGATTCAGCCTCCAATGTGATGGCCGGTCATAAAACAACACTTCCGATCACACTGAATGAAATGATCTATCATGCTTCATCAGTTACCCGTGCTGTTTCAAGAGCTTTGGTAGTTGTTGATATGCCTTTCGGAACTTACCAGGGGAATTCAAAAGAAGCTTTGAATTCAGCTATTCGTATCATGAAGGAATCGGGAGCTGATGCAGTGAAACTGGAAGGCGGAAAAGAAGTGATCGAATCTATCGAAAGGATATTGTCTGCAGGAATCCCGGTAATGGGTCACCTCGGACTGACACCACAGGCAATTCATAAATTTGGAACATACATTGTAAGGGCGACTGATAAAGATGAAGCAGAGCGATTGGTTGAGGATGCGCATTTACTTGAAAAGGCAGGAACATTTGCTTTGGTGCTGGAAAAGATACCTGCCAAACTTGCCACACAGGTTACAAAGCAATTAAAGATGCCTACTATTGGGATAGGTGCAGGAAGTGGTGTTGACGGGCAGGTGCTTGTTCTTCATGATATGCTTGGAATCACCCAGGAATTCTCTCCGCGTTATTTGCGCAGGTATCACAACCTTTATGAAGAGATCAAGGGTTCTGTTGAAGCATACATCAAAGATGTGAAGAGTGTGGATTTCCCAAATCAGAGAGAACAATATTAGTGTCATTTGTCAATAGTCATCGGAAAATTGGTGGTAATCCAGCACCCTTGAAACTTGCACAATAAAATCACGAATCAACAATTAGAATCTTGAACAACATCTGATATTTATTTTCTAACTTCTTTTAATGACCACAGCCGAAGATATTGCAACAAGGATCCTTTATGAAGACAATCATTTTATCATCATTAATAAAAGACCATCTGAAATTGTTCAGGGTGATAAGACCGGCGACGCTCCTTTAAGTGAACTAGTAAAGGAATACCTGAAAATAAAATACAGTAAACCTGGTCTGGTTTTTCTTGGAGTTGTACATCGTGTTGACAGACCTGTGAGTGGTTGTGTGATATTTGCTAAAACAGACAAAGGTTTATCGCGAATGAATAAACTTATTCATGACAGGGAAATAAAGAAAACCTATTGGGCAGTTGTAAAGAACAAACCTCCCAAAGTAGAGGACAGGCTTTTGAATTTCTTGTTGAAAAACGAAAAACAAAACAAATCCTACCTTGTCAAACCTAATGCAGATGGGGCATTAAAAGCTGAATTGATTTATAAAACAATTGGCAAATCCGATAATTATTTTTTGCTGGAAGTGGAATTGCTGACAGGGAGGCATCATCAGATAAGAGCACAGCTGGCAGGAATTGGGTGTCCGATAAAAGGTGATTTGAAATATGGTTTTCCCCGTTCAAACCCAGACGCATCAATATGTCTGCATGCAAGAAGTATTGAATTTGTTCATCCTGTAAAGAATGAAAAAATAATAGTCCTTGCAGAGCCTCCGGACAATTCTCTTTGGAAAGCATTTGCGAAAAAGTAACATTACTACTGTTTCCTTGTCTCAAAGTTCCTAAACGTATCAGCGCGGGTTAAGGAATCATTATTCAATAACAGTTGATTAATAAAAATCCGTGTATTCAATTTGATCAGCCTGGTTCATAGTTATCATTATCTCTGGTGTTCTGTTTTTTGATAGATGAGGTTGTAAAAATTTTAGTATAATTTTGTATCAATAAAAATGCAATTATGAATTGCCTTAATAAAACTTTCCTTTTTCTGATTGCAACGCTCTTCACTTTGCAAGCCCGTGGACAATATTTTGAAATTGGGCAGGATCCTGCAAGTGTGAAGTGGCAGCAATTAAAAACTGAAAATTTCACAATTATTTATCCGGTTGAGTTTACTAAGAATGTACAATATTTAGCCAATGTTTTGCAGTATGTGCGAGTTTACGGAACAAAAACACTGGGTCATCAACCAAAACATCTGACAGTGATTTTGCATGATCGCAGCGTTCTTTCAAATGGGTATTCTTTATGGGCGCCAAAAAGAAGTGAATACATTACTTGCCCGCCACAGGATAATTATGCACAGGATTGGCTTGAACAATTGGCAACACATGAATACAGGCACACTGTTCAGATTGACATGCTCAACAGAGGGATTACAAAAGGCCTCACCTGGCTTTTTGGACAACAAGCCACAGCGGCTGTTCTTGGTTTATATGTTCCTCTGTGGTTCATGGAAGGTGATGCCGTTGCTACAGAAACTTTGCTTTCAAAATCCGGTAGGGGAAGATTGCCTTCATTTGAAATGCTTGTCAGGGCGCAGGTTTTGGGATATAAAATGTTCAATTACGATAAAGCTGTGTTGGGATCTTACAAAGATTTTGTTCCTGATCGGTATAATTTCGGATACACAATGGTTGCAGGAGCAAGAAAGAAATTCGGTTCCGGAATTTGGCAAACTGCGATGGAAGATGCCGGCAAATATCCTTTCCTTGTCACTCCATTTAATAAAGGAATCAAAAAAGTTTCAGGACTTTCAAAGTCCATGCTATACAAAAGCATTTACAATGATCTTGACAGTTTGTGGAACGCTCAAAAATCTCAAATCACATACTCTGCATACAGATCAATCACTCCTGTGAAACAAAAAAATTACACCAATTACAAATTTCCCCGTTATATCAACGACAGCACTGTCATTGCTGTAAAGTCAGGAATGGATGATATTGACCGGCTGATTCAGATAAACCGTAAGGGAGAAGAACAAATAATTCATACTCCCGGTTTTTATGCGTCCGAAAACCTCAGTATTTCTAAATCATCAGTTCTTGATTCAGGAGGAGGGAAGGATTCCCTTTCAAATAATTTTATTGTTTGGACAGAAAACAAATTCGATCCCAGGTGGCCTGAACGTGATTACTCAGTTATTCTTTTGCATAATATCAAGACCGGAAAAACGAAACAAATTACCAGGAGGTCCCGGTATTTTGCCCCTTGTTTATTTCCGGATGGGGATCATATCATAGCTGTTGAAATAACTGAAAACAATTCCTGTTCTTTGGTTATCATTGAAAGCAAAACAGGCAAGGTGATTAAAAAGTATGACGCCCCTGAACATGCCCAGTTCCAAACCCCATCGGTATCGGATGATGGCAAAACCATCGTAACTATTGAATTTAATAATGCGGGTAAGAGCATAGTTTTTATTAATGCAATAACAGGAAAGTTTAAAACTATTCTTCAGCCAACTTTTGATGAGATATCCTACCCTTTTTTGTACAAAAATTATTTGTTTTATAATGCCGTTTACTCAGGAATAGACAATATTTATGCACTTGATTCGGTTGGGAAAATCAGGCAGGTCACCTCTTCTTTGTATGGCGCAGGCAATGCAGATATTTCTCCTGATGGTAAAAAAATCTTATACACCAATTATACTCCTTCCGGCTTCCAGCTTGTAGAAAGTGATTTTAATCCATCTGCATGGACTCCTGTTGAGAATGTGAAAAACAATACGGTTCAGCTTTATAAAAGCATACTGTCGCAGGAGTCCGGCCTTGTTGATTCCGTAAACATTCCAAAGAAGATTTATGAAGTCAAGAAATACAGGAAATGGCAACACCTTTTCAACCCTCATAGTTGGGCTCCCGCTTTCATTGATGGAACAAACATGGTACTTCACCCCGGTGTTTCAATAGCGTCGCAGAATATGCTAAGTACATTGTCTGCAACACTGGGATATGATTATAATCTGAATGATAAAGTTGGTAAGTATTATGCAGGTATTTCATACCTGGGCTGGTATCCAATCTTTGACCTGACATACTCATATGGGAAGGAAGCTCTTTACGTCACTGACAAGGAAAACAAGACAACAAAATACACATGGAATGCATCCAATCTTATGCTTGGGACAAGGCTTCCGCTTGCTTTTTCTCATGGGAAATATATTCAGAATATTGATCCGGGTATTAAAACCTATTCTTTGCTGGCAAGTAATGTCCCCATAATCCCGGGGCATACTGTGATTGCAAAAAGACAGGTCATGGATTATACGTTTTCTGCATCCAACCAAATCAAGGCAGTTGGGAGAGATATGCGACCACGATGGGGGCAGGGATTGAGTTTCGAATATTTGAATACACCATTTGGTGGTACAAACTATGGTTCTGAAATTTCAACTACTTTGTCGTTGCTTTTTCCCGGCATTGGAAGACATCATAGTCTGATGATACTTTCTGGTTATCAAAAAAAACAAGCAGGCAAAGAATCTTTTCCGGATTTGCTGAATTATCCACGGGGCTACAATTTGATTCCTGAATTCGAAAATGATCTTTCAAATGATGAGTTGACAAGCCTATCACTCAATTATAAATTGCCGCTGATCTGTCCTGATATGCGCATTGGTTCTCTGCTTTATTTCAAACGCTTCAAGGCAAATCTTTTTTATGATTATGCCAAAGGAATTACCGGTTCAGTAAAAAAGCAATTCAGTTCAGAAGGACTGGAATTAACTACGGATGTAAATGTGCTTAGGTTTATCATTCCTATTGATACTGGTGTCAGAATGTCCCTGACACCGGATTATAATTTGCCTGTTTTCGAATTTTTGATCAGTGTGAACTTAGGAGGACTTTGAAAAGATAGAAGATAAATAATAGAAAAGAGAAAACAGAAGAGAGTGAAAAGAAAGCGAAGGGTGTCAGAAAATGAATGTATATTTGATGCCCCAATTGCTAAGAATTAATATTGACAGATGACTATTGACCAAGACAATTTTTTATGAAGACAATCGTTAAGATAATAATCTCTGCTATTGCAGTAATGATCTCGCAGTATTTGCTGCCGGGTGTTCACGTTGCTAATTTCACAACTGCGTTGCTCGTAGCTGTTGTTCTCTCTGTGTTGAATAGTATTTTAAAGCCCATACTTATTGTTCTTACAATACCCATTACTTTTTTCACCTTTGGACTTTTTCTTTTAGTTATCAATGCAGGTATTATTCTTCTTGCCAGCCATATTGTTGCTGAATTTAAAATGGATGGTTTTAAAGTTGACGGCTTCTGGTGGGCACTTGCTTTTAGTATCATTTTATCGTTGGTGACAGGGATACTGGAGAGTTTTAATAAGAAAGAGCCAAAACGGTGAAATTCCAAATTTGAAATTTGGGTTTTGGGTCTTGGGACTTTGTCCTATTCTACTTTCACGCCAACTTTCTTCGCAATGTAAGTAATTGTGAGGCTTCCGCCCAGATGAGTAGCCTGGGCCAGACTGCTTTTCTTTTCGCGTTTCAAAACAATGTTGGCATCTCCCGGTTTCAGGTCTTTTAAAAGGTCAGGTGAAATATCAACTGTATTAGTTCCTACAATATTTGTTGATGAAGAACAATTGATGTATTCTTTTCCTTCCAGCGACAGATAAATAGTTTCGTCCTGTTGCACAGGTTTCCCTTTCCATTTTACCTTGAGTCCATCACCTTTTTTAAATTCAGAAGGATATTCGCTTATTTCAAGAGGGGCAATGTTTGCAGTGTTGGTATAGGTTTTATTGTCAGTGTCAATGAAAATAAAAGTATAGGAGCCAGAGGTCGTGACCTGCTGGTCGGTTTCATAAAATGTACCCGAAAAAATGTTTTTCCCCATAGCCATTTCTGTCCCGTTAAATGTGATGTTGCTTGGTTTGACAAGGCTTAAAGTGGTTCCTGCAGCGCCACCAAAACGAAAGAATGCCGATGCTGATAATTCCAGATCACCGGCATCATAAGTGACGTTATAACTTTGATAGATCTCACTTTGTTTTACTGTGTCCGAGTTTGCTGTTTCATTTGAAACGCATGCCGGAAGAAAGAAAAGAATTGCTGATGTGAACAGGGTAAGAATAAGTTTTTTCATAAATGATAAATTGATGTTGCAAAGTTAATGAATAAAATTTTCAGTCAATTTATTTTGTTTTTCAACTTAAGTTTAACTCTTCACTTTTTTCAATGCCGACAGATAAATTTTTCTGATGCTGTTCTTCTCTTCTCTTTCGCAAATTGCTTCAATGGCAGGCAGCAAAATTTTGTTGTGAGCAGTTTTCATCTTTATGATCTCTCC
>CAISZK010000039.1 GCA_903889915.1 uncultured Bacteroidota bacterium | reverse complement strand
GGGGGTGGTGTGTTCGGCTACTATCAAAAGTCTCCTAAACTTAAAAATATCATCCTATTTTTAGCTCACAATGTCATAAAAAAGTTTTGTACTTTTGTTTGCGACTTTTGGGTATGAATAATTTATTAAGTATTGATTCTGTTACAAAGGATGTCTATCTCTACATCCTGTTATCTTTTATTATCCTCGTGATAATTCTCATTACTGCATTTTATTTGGTTAAAGTTAAAAGAGATAAAATTAAATTACAAAGCATTACAAACGATTTCCAAAACAAAAATTTAAGTTACGTTTTAAATCAAAAACACACAAATACAGAACAAAAAAAGGAGATGATAAACCAATTGATTCAGAACAGTAAAAAAAATGAAACAAATTCCAATGACCATGTTTTATTAGAAATACCAAAGGAATTAAGGAGTACATTCACTGATTTTTTAAAAGGTTTTGAAGATTTCGCAAAATTAAAGGGTTATAATGTTTCTTACTCAGCTGATAATTCTGTTTCTAATAGCATTGCTTATAAAATTACTTTGAATAATGATCTGTCAAATTTTACATCAGACTATAATGAGAAAAAATAATCTTGATTATTGCAATGAAATCAAGAGGTGATAAGGTTATTTCTCTTCTTCATTAACCCATAGGATGTTTTATATCCAAATGGTAAAATACTGTTTTCCCTAAATCAATTAATTTAATTTTTGGTTAGAAACTTGGTGGCATTCCATGCTGGAATAATAGCGGAATTTAATAAAATATTCTGTCAGTTGTCTTCCCTTTTAAACTTCTGCCCATATACCTTTTCCTCATTTCACTTTTGAAAATATTGCCTGTAAAAAAAATGGCTGTCAGTGTTAATGACAGCCATTCGACTTTTAAAATAAAATTTGAAAAACCAAACTATTGAATAATCTTTGCCTCTACCCTGCGGTTTTTAGCAAGGTTTTCGGGTGTAGTGTTAGGTACTAAAGGTACTGTTTGACCATATCCTTTAGGCGTTAGGCGGCTGGCTGCAATTCCTTTTGTAACCATATAATCAACGCAGGCCTGAGCACGGGCGAGTGATAATGCCATGTTTGCAGCAGCGTTTCCGACATTGTCAGTATGTCCTGCAATTTCGAATTTCATTGTAGGGTTATCATTCAACACTTTTATGAAATTATCAAGTATCGGAAGCGAAGCAGCGGTAATAACAGCGCTGTTTGTTTCGAAATTAATTTGTCCGAGTGTAAATGCTTCCTTTTTAATTTTGGTCAATTCGATATTCTGGTTGGTAAAATCCTGGTTTGTCAAATCCACTGTAACTTTTTTGCTGTAATAACCGTGAGATTTATAATCAAATTCATAAACAGCACCCGGTTCAAGGTTCACAGTGTAATTGCTATCAGCATTGATAATTTGATCAAAAAGTCCGTTCTTGGTTACATTGATAGTTGTCTTGAGCGCCCTTTTGGTTTCAGGATCTATAACGTTCACTTTTGCAGTCTGCATGTAATCAACTGTAAGGTTTACCTCTTTGAGAACAGTTTTCTTTGGAATTTCAACGGTTTGTGAAATCGTAGTAAAACTTGGAGATGAAGCTTCAATTTTGTAAGTTTTCCCTGATTTTAAATCAATGGAGAAAATACCGTTCGTGGAAGCTATTTTCTGTACCTGATTTCCGTTTTCAGTTATGGTAACTGTTCCGGCAACGGGCTTGTTATCTGATTTTCTAAGAATGGTTCCTACAACCTTTGTGTTTTCAGATAACGGCATCACGTAAATAGTGTCGTGAATATTGCTTGCAGCAGGTAATATTGATTTTTCTTTACCGTACTTTACCACATTTGGACCTTTTCCAAAACGATAACCAAGCTGAATTTCATGTGATGTTCCTACAGTAGAAATATCGCCTGCTTCCATTTGATAAGCGTAAGCTATTTCGAGACCTTTGCAGTTAACTCCAAAACACATCAGATAACTCTGATTAGAGCGGTAGCCAAATTGAGCCCAAATGGTATTTTTCCAGCTTGCCATAAAGCTTCCGTCGAATTGAGACGGGCTGGTCTTTACATCGCGGTATTGGAGGATTGGTTTGATGCTCCAAGCTTCGTCGAGTTTGAAATTGTAAGAGAACATGCTTACAAAATAGCCACTGGATTTCTTTGCATTATAGAGTTGTGGTATTGCAACCGAAGCTTCGAAGCCTTTGTTGAAATAAACCAAACCTGCACGTGCATAGAAAGAGTTTTGTTTGAAAGTATTATTGACAATTGTCGGGTCGGTCATGTCGGCATTGGTGATGTCGCCTGTTTTAAGGTTGTCCATCATTAAACCGGCAGAAACACCGAAAGTCAGATAATGAGCTTCAGAGAAATTAGCCCTGTAAGCATAAGTGAGATCCAAATTGGTGTAATTGGTTATGCCTTGTTTGTTGTTGAAAACGGATAAACCAAAACCCATATTCTTCACCGAACTTGAATAGATGCCAAAAGTGTTGGCTCTTGGTGCGCCATCAAAACCCACCCATTGAATGTGGGTATTGATGTAAGCGCGAAGTTTTGAATCATCAATTGCGTAAGCAGGATTGTATAAAACAGGGTTGATCCCATAGAGATTATAGTTAGTCAAATTCTGTGATTTAACTTTATTGAAAGAAAGTAATACTACAATTGCGATACTGATTATTAAAAATATCTTTTTCATGTTTTTAGTTTTTATAGTTAATATCTATTGTTAATTACCTTACTACAGTTATGTAACCTTTGACTACGATATCGCCACCATTTTTGAAAATGTAATAATAGGTGCCGGAAGGCAATGCCTTGTTATTAAAAGAAGCATCCCATTTATTGTCGTAACCTCTGCTCTGATACAAAGTCTCGCCAATGTTGTTGAAGATATAACAATCGTAATTTGCCAGTTCATCATTTCTGTCAACAACCCAAGCATCGTTGATGCCATCGCCATTGGGAGAGATGTAGTAGTTGACTTGTGAGTCATCAGCTCCAATGGGGTCTAAGGTTCTAACATTTAACGGGTCTTTGACATTTGTAGTAACAGTATAGTTTTTGTAACCATCGAACTCATTATATTCAACGACCATTACCCTGTAGGTAGTTGAATCAGTCAATCCGGTTACTTTCACGGAAGTGCCAATTCCATCGTAAACACAATACCAGCCGGTAAAGTTAATCTGATCGCCAGACATAAATTCAGTATTGGCAGCATAGTTGGTGTTCAATTGGGGTCCTGCAGTTCCGGTGTCGCCTTTGGTAACAAACACTGCACAATAAGCGCCATCACCGCGGGTCCAGTCAACAGTGAAATCTATTCCATGAACATTTCTGAAATCAGTAATTTCAGCCTGAGTTGCAGGAGCAGCATTCATGACATTTATTTGAACGGTTTTGGTAGCTATGTTGTAATTGGCAACATCAAACGGAGTGAAAGTAACAGTTAAATCCTGGTTTAATCCCGGATTCAGAATTGTACCGGCAACAGGAGCATAAACAAATGTTCCGGGGATGTCGGCGGTAGCATTGAGTTGTGTTGCACTTAATGGAATTCCAAAAGCAATGTCGGCAGGATTAGCCCAGGTGATGTTTGGATCGGCCCTGACTACATTAATTTGTACCATTTTATACATGAGGTTGTAGTTAGCAATATCAGTAGGTGTAAAGGTTACTGATATATCCTGGTTGGCTCCAACAGCTAACACTGTTCCAGCCTGAGGTGAATAAACCCAGCTTCCCGGAATGGTTGTTGTTGCATTGAGTTGCACAGGTCCTAAAGCTGTACCATAGCTGATGTCGGCAGGATTTGCCCATGTGATGGTAAGGGTTGCTCTTACAACATTGATATGAACAGTGAGCGTTGCCGGTAAATAATCAACAATATCAGTAGGTGTGAAAGTGGCTGATAAAACCTGGTTGGGACCAGCATTGAGTATAGTTCCAGTAGGAGGAGTATAAACAAATGTTCCAGGAATTGCGTGGGTAGCATTTAGCTGAGCAGCACCGAGCGGGGTGAGATAAACAATGTCAGCAGGATTGGCCCATGCGATCAACGGATTATTGGGGTCAGCAGGATCGGCTCTCATAACATTTATCAAAACAGTAACGGTTACCGGATGATAGTTGGCGGTGTCAGTTGCTGTGAATGTTGTTGAGAGAATCTGATTGAGACCTGCATTCAGAACGGTTCCTGTAGCAGGAGTGTAAACAAATACGCCCGGTGTGCTGGCTGTAGCATCTAATTGTGCTGCGCCCAGAGGTGTTCCGTAAATAATATCAGCAGGGTTTAACCATGTGATGACTGGCGCTGCCCTGAGGACGTTTATATGAACGGCGAGAATTACGGTGTTGTAATTATCAATATCAGTAGGAGTGAAAGTCACATTCAAACTCTGGTTTAATCCGGCAGGAAGCACAACGCCAATTGAAGGATAGTATGCAAATGTGCCGGGAACGTTGGCTGTTGCATCTAACTGCACAGCGCTTAAAGCTGTTCCATAAACTATGTCAGCAGGGTTTGCCCATGTAATAACAGGATCGGCTCTGTCAACAAAAATAGGCACAGTGTAAGTTACTACATTATAATTAGCGCCATCGGTTGGAGTAAAGGTAACTGTTATGTAATTATCTCCTGCAGGAAGTACAGTACCAGCCGGAGGTGCATAGGTAAATGTACCGGGAACATTTGAAGTTGCATCCAATTGTGTTCCGTCGAGTGGTGTTCCATAAATAATATCATCAGGATCATTCCATGTAATAACGGGGTCAGCCTGGAGAACATTGATGTGAACAACTAAACTTACAGTATTATAATCTACGGCGTCATTAGGTGTAAAGGTAACTGATAAACTCTGATTCAGTCCGGCATTGAGAACCGTTCCACTTACAGGTGTGTATGCAAATGTTCCGGGGACATTGGCTGTTGCATCCAATTGTGAAATGCCCAGAGGAGTTCCATAAATAATGTCGGCAGGATTGTTCCATGTGATTACAGGATTTGCTCTTGTAACATTGATTTGAACCATCATGCTAACCACATTATAATTGGCGCCGTCGGTGGGTGTGAAGGTAACTGCGAGATTCTGGTTTGCTCCGGCAGGAAGAACGGTTCCGCCAGCAGGAGAATATGACCATACTCCGGGGATTGTTGTGGTAGCATCAAGTTGCGTTGCGCCTAAAGCTGTTCCATAAACAATGTCGGCAGGATTTGACCAGGTAATTACCGGGTTTGCACCGAGGACAGTGATCTGAACAGTTAAACTTGTAGGATGATAGAGTACAATGTCAGTAGGTGTAAATGTTACTGTCAGATTTTGATTGGCACCTGCGTTCAACACTGTTCCGCTAACCGGCGAGTAAACATAAGTTCCGGGAATATTTGCAGTAGCATTCAATTGTGTTCCGCTTAAAGGAGTGCCATAAGTAATATCGGCAGGATTTGGCCATGTAATGATAGGGCAGCGGCGAACCATGATAACATTTGAATTGACGCTTGTTCCTGCTGCATTGTATGCTCTCAGCCTGTAGTAGTAAGGAGTGTTTGTTGTCAAACCTGTGACAGTATAAGTGGTCACGTTGCCTGTATTTAAATTATTATAGGCAGGAATGATAAAGTTAAAGAGAGAATCGGTTGCCACATCAAGTAAATAACCTGTTGCATTTGCTGAAGGCAGCCAGTTGGCTTCGAAAGAATATAAAGTTTCGTTGGTTGCAGCAGTTGCAATCGGAGCCGGAGGTATGGTAGCAATGACGTTTGAGTTGACACTTGTTCCTCCATCATTGTAAGCTCTTACTCTGTAATAATAGGTACTCGTGTTTGGAACACCGGTTACCTGATAGGTTGTTACGTTGCCAACATTTAAATTATTAAAACCACTAACAAAGCTTGAGAAAAGGCTATCGGTGGACACATCCAGGTCGTAACCTGTTGCGCTCGGGCATGAATTCCAATTGGCATTAAAAGTAGTGGATCCAAATAAAGATCCTTGCGTGGCAACAGGAGCAACCGGTGCTGTCCATGCTGTAATAACATTGCTGTTGTCGCTTGTGGCAAGAGGATTGTAGGCTCTGACTCTATAAAAATAAACAGTGCCTGGTGTAAGTCCTGTCAATGTGCTGTAGGTTGCGCCACCAACATCTAAATTATTATAACCGCTTACAAAATTTGTAAATCCGTTATCAGTTGCAACATCTAAATAGTAGCCTGTCGCACCAGTGGAAGAATTCCAGTTCGCATTAAAACCTGTTGCAGAAACCGAACTTTCAGGTGTCGCAACAGGCGGATTGGGCGTTACTGAAATGATGTTTGAATTATCACTAGGACCATAAGCGTTGTAAGCTCTGACTCTGTAATAGTAATTTAAACCGTGTGTAATTCCGCTTAAAGTGGCATAAGTATTATTGCCAACATCCAAACCATTGTAGCCACTCACAAAACTTGTAAATCCATAATCAGTTGCTACGTCTAATAAATAACCTGTAGCATTTGCTGCAGAATTCCAGTTAGCATTAAAGCCGGTGCTGTTTATTAAAGTTGCCTGAGTTGCTACCGGAACATCGGGAACAGGGTGCATGATATTACAGTCTGTTTCAGCAGTTCCACTTGTTTTAGTTAATGAAATATCGGTAGCATTATTTGAAAAATTGGTTACTAATAATACATAATATTGACCGGCACTGGTGCTGGCAAGATCAATGTATTCTGTAGCTACTGATGAATAGCTGCAATCAGCAATGTTTCCTGATGTCAAATCACTGCACGCATTTGTGCTGCTAAAAGGTCCCCATAGAATAAAGTCCACATCAATGTTGTTACTGTTACTTTCAGTAATATGAAGGTCACCTCCTGTTAAGATTTTCATATAGTACCATACAGGATTCGGTTGACTTCCCAAACATCCATAAGAAGGTCCTGGTTGAGCAGTTCCGTTGTTTACTCCTGCCGGATAAGTATCGCCCGCTTGAGTGCAAAATGGCGACATCGTTTCGCAGGAAGTTCCTCCTCCCGATTTTGCAGTATTTCCATTTACAATACCGTCTCTATAGTTTGCTGCATTTTGCAAACCTATAGCGGTTTGGTTGAACCAGCCATTAGCCAATGCTTGCTGGTAGAGAACAGGGTCCGCATTAATAGCTGCGGTTTTGTTGTTAACAGCAGTTTGATAATTATTATAAAACTGCTGCCTTACACCGGGATTTTGTGCTTTCGTTGAAAGCGTAATGCCAATTAAAATTAGCATTACTAACAAAGATGTACATTTTTTCATCATAGTTTTTTGGTTTAAGTTGTTTGTTGTTTGAATTGCTGAGTTGTTTGTTTTAAGTTTAAGGTTTAAGGTTTACCCCGTTGGATAAATATCCTACGGGGTGAAGTTTATGCTATATCTTGTTGATTTGAATATCCTTTTTATTGACTTCGAATTCGGTGATGGTTACACTGAATGAAATTGAACTGTAACCCTGAGCTGTTACATCAATAAAAAAGGTTCCGGTCTCAACATTCATGAATTTGTATTTGCCATTGACCCCGGTTTTTTTCATTTTTTTTGTGGAGCGCAAGGTGACCAATGCCTTTGCAACGGGATTGTTGCTGCCAT
The DNA here is from genome assembly GCA_903889915.1 of uncultured Bacteroidota bacterium. Lineage (GTDB taxonomy): Bacteria > Bacteroidota > Bacteroidia > Bacteroidales > CG2-30-32-10 > CAISZK01. The sequence goes on along the minus strand of CAISZK010000039.1, from coordinate 10,064 downwards.
CGGTAATTACACCTTGTATTATAGTTGTTTTGCGGTGACCGACGTCAACTTTAATTCTTGACACATGATATTCATCGTAAAATTCGGTATTGCTGGTTTTGTATTGCTCAATGAGCGGATCGAGTATGTCCTTATTGAAAGCGCGGGTTTCAAGGATAACATCTTTTACATTTTTGGTAGCAGTGATTGTGACTGCTTTTTGACTGCGGGGTTTACCGATCATGTCGGAAAAATTGTCAACGGCAGTTTGCAGGGCAGTTAGTGTAGCAGGGGTTGCGCCATAATTGGCCATGCTGTTGATGATGGGTGACAATGCATCATGCACAATCTGTCCGATATCAAAAACATCGGTGTCCTTGGCTCTAATTAAATCTGAATGTGTGTAATTCAAAGTTTGTTTGAGCGTAAGGTTGTTAATTGAGGTGGCATAGGCTCTTCCAGCCATGATGTGGCCATAAGCGAGATTGATCATTGCAGTTTTGGCCTGTTCTTTGGTTTGGGTAATACCTTTGGAAGTGGCTTTTTGGGCGATGTCCATTGCGTTGAGCAAATCCACTCTTGCCTGCAAATTATTTACAGCAGTAACCATTACAGGGTTACCTTCCCAGGCTGATTTGAACTTGTTCAGAGTTACGAGCACAGCCATAAGCATGTTTAATTCGGTTGTTTGAATCAGATTCATAATTATTTGTTTTGGTTATTAGATTTGTTTGTATAATTTATAATAAGCTTAAATTGTGTAACTAACGACGTCGTTGCACGGGGTACGACGTTGATTGAACGGACAACAACAGCGGTTGCATAGGGTACAGCATTGACTGCATAGGGTACAGCGTTGTCCGAATTGGGTACAGCGTTGTCCGAATGGATAACAGCATTGTCTGAATAGGGTACAGCGTTGTCCGCATTGACAACAGCGGTGTCTGAATAGGGTACAGCGTTGACCGCATTGATAACAGTGGTGTCTGAATAGGGTACAGCGTTGTCCGCATTGACAACAGTGGTGTCTGAATTGGGTACAGTGTTGTCCGAATAAGGTACGACGTTGATTGCAGAAAATACAGTCTTGTTCGCATTGGGTAGGACGTTGATTGCGGAGATTTCAATTATTTCCGAAGAAGTGACAGCGGTGATAGTAAAAGTATGAACCGGTGATGAAATGAACGGGGGATTCATTGCAAAAACCACAGGGTTTCCTGGAGGAAAGTCAATTCTATTTTCAAACATTTGAAGATTCATAGCAAAGTGTAAGTTCGATTTAAAAAATACCTTATTGTTATTAAAATTGTTTTTCTAATCCGCTCCATTTGCAATAAAATGGCGGGACAAATGTAAGGGGGTTGTAAGTTTTGATAACTATAAAAAGGTTAACAAAAGGTTAACAATTGAAAGATTTTTTTTGGGGGAAGAGGGAATGGATAGATAATAGATGATAGAAAATAGAAAATATGGGGGGTGAGAATTTCAAATTGTTTCATGATGTAATATTGTGTCACGCGTTGGGAAACGCGCGACAACAGGGCGCGACAACAGTTCAAATTGCTTCTATGAAATTTTGGAGGTTGACATCGTTGTCTATCGCCAGTTTTTTGCGGAGGCGGCTGCGTTCAACTTTGATGCTTTCGGGGCTTAGACATAAAAGGGAGGCTGTGTCCTTAATGTTTATTCCAAGTTTGATGAGGATGCATAGTTTTAATTCGCCTGAGGTGAGGGCGGGGAATTTTGAAAGGATGTTTTTGTTGAATTCGGGATGGACATTCTGAAAGGATATGGCGAAGTGTTGCCAACTATCTTCTTTTATTTTTTGGTCAACATCATTAAGGATTTTATGAATGTGAGAATTTGCATCGGGATTTGCTTTCAGAATTTCTGTTAACTGCTCCAGTTCTTTAGCCATTTTAATGTTGAATTCATTGTTCTTCACTAAAACCAAAGTTTTTTCGACAAGTTCCAAATTCTTTTTTTCAATTTCTCTTAAATGCATAGAAGCAAACGTAAGCGCGGAGTTCACACGGGCAGCAAGTTCTATGGGTTCAATAGGTTTGCGGATGTAGTCATAAGCGCCGGCTGCAAGGGCTGTTTCGAGGTCTTTTGCAGTCAGCATGACACCGGTTTGGATGATGACGGGAATGTGTGAAGTTTTGGTGTTCGATTTGAGAGTTGTGATAAGTTCAATGCCTGTCATCCTGGGCATGTCCCAGTCAGAAATGATGAGATCGAATGAAATGGTTTCGGTGATGTGAAGGGCGGCTCGTCCGCTGTTGGCCTGATAAAGGCGGTATTCGGGATGCGATGTTTCCAATAAACTTATGATGGTTTGGATGTTTTCGACGACATCGTCAACGATGAGGATTTTATAGTTTTTCATGGGGGTGGTGGATTAGGTTTTTGGTTGGTTTTTGATTATTTCATCGAAGTACGAATCGGTTACGAATTTACGAATTGCGAAAGAGGCATTTGTGTTTTGTTGGGATAATAAAGTATGTTTGAGTTCACTCCGATAAGTCAATTTACCACAAAAACTCTAAAACACAAAAATTCACCAAAAACTATTTTGCTAGTTTTTATTATTTTGTGTAGTTTCGTGTATTGGTGTTTTTGTGGCATTTTTCCTTTTTTACTTTTCGGAGTAGTCTCATATTTCAATTGACACCAACGTTAATTAGTTCCTGATATTTTATTTCGTTGCAATCAGACAATGCTTTCAGGAGTGAGGTTTTCCAGGCTTTAATATTTTCTGATTGGGTGCAATCAATGGAATTCACAACATCTTTTACATCGGATATCTGGTAAATACTGAGCTTTTTCAACCTGTCGCAATATGGAGTCAGCAAATTTGTCTCATCGGCAACCAGCGCGGTTTTCATTGAAGGTTCTGCATTTTCAATAAAAGCGGGAGGATTAATTTTTATTTGGTTTTCTGTTTCGGAAGCTATTGGAAGTGTAAACCAAAACGACGTTCCCTCGCCGACAACCGAATCAACGCCTATCTCGCCGGAATGGGCTTCAACGGTCATTTTGCAAAAGGCCAAACCTATGCCCGACGAAGGGGTGAAACCTGACTGCTTTGCCCGCACCTGTGTGAATTTATCGAAAACAGATGAGAGATATTGTTGGGGAATACCTTCGCCATTATCTTTCACTATAATTTTTAAAGTTGAAGTGTCCACACAACCGGCAAAAACCTGGATGGAATAACCGGGTTTGGAAAACTTAATTGCGTTTGAAAACAAATTGATAAAAACGCGCTCAATCATAGCGGCATCAACATTTACAACAAAATCGGAAACCAGGTTGCTTTTAAAAATGATGCTTTTCTGCTCAGCTAAAAATCCTATTTCGCTGTAGGCTTCATTTATTATTTCAGAAATGGAGTTGGCTTTGGGTGAAATCTTCAATTTATTGCTTTCATATTTGCTAATGTCGAGAATGTTCATCACTAAATTCAACAATTGCTTACCAGCCTTTTTCACAATAGCAATATATCCTGCGGGATTCTGACGGCTGTCCATATTAATAATCGTGTTCAAGGGATTCTTCAAATCATGAACCAAAAATGAGTTCATGGCATCTTTAAATTCTGACAACCCGAGAAGCTTCTCATTGGTTGTTCGCAATTGTTCTGCTTTCTGCGAAATGTCGGCGTTTTTCAATTCAAGCAGTTTATTTGCTTCCTTTGTTTTTCTGCGGTTTCTTACAACAACAATGGTGAGGCAGATGAACAATAGAAGTGAAATAAACGTAAGGAACATCGCTGATTGATGATGGTCTTATTTTGTGCTTCTGTTTTTTGGGTTAAAGCCTCATTTTCCTCCGTGGTTTGTTTGGTTTTGAATTTTACTTTCAGCGAATCCAGAGCGGTATTCAGTTCAGTTTTGTTCAATGTATCTTTAAGGTCATTGAGTAACTGGTAATACTTCACGGATTGTGCATAATCCTTGAGTGAATTATTGGCTTTGATCAGTCCCTGGTAAGTGACGAGCAAGTTGGATTGAGACTTGCTTTCTTCAAAAAACGGGAGGGCTTTTTCATAGTATTTGCGGGCATTCAGGTAATCATTTTGTGAATAGTAGCAATCGCCAAGATTGACCTGTTTTTCGGCAATGTCGTTGGGCTTGTTTAATTCCAGCGCAATATCAAGAGCCTTTTGTTCAAATGATATTGCCATAGGGAAATTTTTCTGCATATTGTAAACATTCCCCATATTGCCATAAATTATCATCGTTATTGACTTATTATTTAAATGTTTGATCATCGTCAATGCTTCATTGTATTTGGCTAATGCGGCTTCAAACTTTTGCTGCTCCTTATAGATAATTCCAATAGAATTTAAACCCATAGCGGCTTTAAGAGTATCATTCATGGCCAATGACTGCGCAATTGCTTTGTTATTCCATTTTAGAGATTCAGAATAATCTTTTGTTTCGGAATATACCCCACCAAGTTTCAGGTAAATGTAAGGCAGTTTGTTTTTATTATTGCTTTTTTCGTAAAGAGTTTTCGCTTCGAGCAAATAAGTGATGGCTGTTTTTAGCTCACCCCTGTTCAGGTGAATGGTTCCAATGTTCTCGAGCGAATTCCCAATTCTTTCATCATTTTTCAGATGTCTATAAATAGCCAATTCTTTATTAAAAACAATGAGAGCGGAATCAAATTTTCCTTCGGATTCATAGATCAATCCCATCCTGTTGTTCGAAACTCCGATTTGCAGCGAATCGTTGTAAGTTTCAGCATTTATTAATGCTTTTTTACAGTAAGTCCTTGCACTTTTCAGATCTACCAAAGCCCAATAATTCAATGAAAGTCCATTATAGACTTTACTTTCTAAAGATTGCAGATTCTGCGATTCTGCGATCTTCAGAGCCTGCTTCCCATACTCAATTCCTTTATTGGGATCAATAGAATAGTAGCTTTTACACAGACCCCACAAGGCATTGACTTTTTCTTTACCGCTTGCTTTAGCAACTACTTTTTGTAAACTATCAATTTCGGATGTTTGTGCACAAAGAAACTGTGCAGTAAAGAAAATAAGGGAAAATAAAAAAAGGATTTTCGTTTTCATGAGTTCAAGGATTAGGCTTAAAAAACAAATTAGCGATGAATCATTTTGCGGAACAAAAGTATTAAATAAATTTAATTAATAACAGAGGAGGCTTAATTATATTTGAATGGTTTGAAGGGTTTGAAATGTTTGAAGGAAAATCGGATTGGGGCTTGCTTTAGTTATAGATACTGAGCGATAATAACAGGAGGGCATTTATAGGGATTTTAGTATAAAAAAAAAGAATGGCTGTCAGTTTTATTGACAGCCATTCTTGTTACAAAAAGCAAATTCTTAAATCAAATTATTGAATAATCTTAGCCTCTACCCTGCGGTTTTTAGCAAGATTTTCGGGTGTAGTATTGGGAACTAAAGGCTTTGTATCGCCATATCCTTTAGGAGTAAGCCGGCTTGCTGCAATGCCTTTTGAAACCATATAATCAACACATGACTGGGCACGGGCTTGTGACAATATAAGGTTGGCTGCTGCGTTTCCTACATTATCGCTATGTCCTGCGATCTCGAATTTCATTGTAGGATTATCCTGCAGAATCTTTATAAAATTATCCAATATCGGCAGTGAAGCTAAGGTTATGGTTGAACTGTTGGTTTCGAAATTAATTTGTCCCAACGTAAATGCTTCCTTTTTAATTTTGGTCAATTCTATATTCTGGTTTGTCAAATCCTGAGTTGTCAGATCAACAGTTACTTTTTTGCTGTAATAACCGTGCGATTTGTAATCGAACTCATAAACTGCACCCGGTTCAAGGTTAATAGTGTAATTGCTGTCGGCATTGATAACCTGATCAAAAATCCCGTTCCTGGTAACGTTGATGGTTGTCTTGAGCGCTCTTTTGGTTTCAGCATCAACAACCGTAACTTTTGCAGTCTGGATATAATCAACAGTAATGTTAACCTCTTTAAGAACTGTTTTCTTTGGAATTTCTATTGTTTGAGAAGTAGTAGGGAAACTGTTTGAAGAAGCTTCGACCTTGTAGGTTTTTCCGGATTTTAAATCAATGGAGAAAATACCATTTGTGGAAGCAATCTTCTGTATAATATTTCCGTTTTCGGTTATCGTAATTGTTCCGGCCACCGGCTTGCTATCTGATTTTCTTACGAGAGTTCCGACAACTTTGGTATTCTCTGATAAAGGCATCACATAAATGGTGTCGTGAACAGTGCCGGCAGAAGGCAACATTGATTTTGTTTTACCATACTTTGCAGTGTTGGGACCATTTCCAAAACGATAAGAAAGCTGTATTTCATGCGATGTTCCCACGGTAGAAATATCACCGGCTTCCATTTGATAAGCGTAAGCAATCTCGAGGCCTTTGCAGTTAACTCCGAAACACATCAGGTAGCTTTGATTAGAGCGATAGCCAAACTGAGCCCAGAGGATATTCTTCCAGCTTGCCATAAAGCTTCCGTCAAACTGCGCCGGGCTGGTCTTTACATCGCGATACTGGAGGATAGGTTTCAGACTCCAGGAGTCGTCAAGTTTGAAATTGTAGCTAAACATGCTTACAATATAACCACTCGACTTACCTGCATTGACGAGTTGGGGAGCTGCCACTGAAGCTTCGAAACCCCTGTTGAAATAAACCAGTCCTGCGCGGGCAGAAAAAGCATTTTGCTTGTAGGTGTTGTTTACAATGGTAGGGTCAGTCAGATCAGCATTCATGATATCGCCGGTTTTAAGTTTGTCCATCATATAACCACCGGAAACGCCAAATGTCAAATAATGACCTTCGCTAAATTTAGCCCTGTATGCATAAGTGAGGCTCAAATTGGTGTAATTTGTTATCCCTTGTTTGTTATTGAAAACGGACAAACCAAAACCCATATTCTTCATACAGCTTGTGTAGAACCCAAAGGTGTTTGCTCTCGGTGCGCCATCAAAACCCACCCATTGCAGGTGAGTATTGACAAATGCGCGTATTTTAGAATCATCAATTGCGTAGGCAGGATTGTATAAAACAGGATTCACTGCATACAGATTATAGTTAGTCAAATTCTGTGATTTGGCTTTATTGAATGTAAGTAAAACAAGTGCGATACTTACTATTAAATATATCTTTTTCATTTCTTTAATTTTTTTATAGTTAATATCCGTTGTTAATTATCTTACCACTGTTATGTAACCTTTGACTACGATATCGCCACCATTTTTGAAGATGTAATAATAAGTTCCGGAAGGCAGGTTTTTGTTATTAAAGGTAGCTGCCCATTTATTATCATATCCTAAACTGTGATACAATGTCTCTCCAATGTTGTTGAAGATATAAAAATCGTAATTTGCCAATTCTTCATTTCTGTCAACAACCAACACATCATTGATGCCGTCGCCATTGGGAGAAATGTAGTAATTGATCTGTTCGCCTCCTATCGGATCCAGGGTTACAACATTCAGCGGATCTCTTGAGTTGACAGTGGTGACATAGTTCTTTTCGCCATCATACTCGTTATACTCAACAACCATTACCCTGTAGGTTGTAGAATCAGTAAGACCTGTTACTTTCACCGAGGTACCAATGCCATCATACACACAATACCATCCGGTAAAGTCAATCTGATCGCCAGAAGTAAATTCAGCGTTGGCAGCATAACTGGTATTCAAATGCGGAGCAGCAGTACCGGTGTCGGCTTTTGCAACAAACACTGCACAATAAGCGCCATTGCCGCGAGTCCAGTCAACTGTAAAATCAACTCCGTGAATATTTCTGAAATCAGTAATCTCAGCCTGTGTGCCGGGAGCGCCATTCACCACATTAATATGAACTGTTTTGGTTGCTGTGTTGTAGTTGGCAACATCAAAAGGAGTGAACAATACATTCAGGTCCTGATTTAGTCCGGGATTCAGAATGGTTCCAGCAGCAGGAGTGTAAACAAATGTACCCTGAAGATCAGCAGTAGCATTCAATTGCACTGAACTTAATGGAATTCCAAAAGCTATGTCAGCAGGATCTGCCCATGTAATATTCGGGCCAGCTTTGACGACATCAATCTGTACCATTTTGTACATGATGTTGTAGTTTGCCAAATCAGCAGGTGTAAAGGTTACTGATAAATTCTGACCATTTCCAACGGGGAGAATTGTTCCGTCCTGTGGTGAATAAACCCAGCTTCCGGGAATGGTAGTTGTTGCATTCAATTGAACAGGGCTAAGAGCTGTTCCATAAGTGATTGGTGCAGGGTTTGCCCAGGTGATGACAACATTTGCCCTTACTACATTAATTAGAACAGTTGCGTGTACAACATTGTAGTTTGCAGCATCCGTTGGCGTAAAGGTTGCTGACAGAATCTGATTTGGTCCTGCATTCAGTACTGTTCCGCTTGCCGGAGCATATACAAAAGTGCCGGGGACGCTTGCAGTAGCATTTAATTGTGTTGCACTGAGTGGTGTCAGATAAACAATATCAGCAGGATTTGCCCATGTAATAACCGGGTCTGCTTTGATGACATTTATTTGAACTGTCAGGGTTGAGTGAGCATAATTTGCGCTGTCGTTTGGTGAAAACGTTACAGTCAGATTTTGGTTTGGTCCAGCATTCAGTATCGTTCCGCTTGCCGGTGTATAGACAAATGTGCCGGGGATACTTGCAGTGGCATCTAATTGTGTTGCACCCAGTGGAGTTCCATAAACAATATCAGCAGGGTTTGCCCAGGTAATAATTGGCACTGCCCTGAGGACATTTATCTGAACTGACAGGATAGCTGTATTGTAGTTATTAACATCAGTAGGTGTAAAGGTCACATTTAAGTTTTGGTTTAATCCCACAGGAAGAACTATTCCTATTGAAGGATAATAAACAAATGTGCCGGGGACATTGGCTGTTGCATTTAACTGCACTGCGCTTAATGCTGTTCCAAAAAGGATATCAGCAGGGTTTGCCCATGTGATCACAGGGTCTGCTTTGTCAACAAATATTGGAACAGTATAGGTTACGACATTGTAATCAGAGCCATCAGTCGGTGTGAAAGTAACGGTTAAATAACTGATTCCTGCAGGAAGGACAGTTCCGCTAACAGGTGAATAAACAAAGGTCCCGGGGACATCTGCTGTAGCATCTAACTGTGTTCCGTCCAATGGAGTTCCATAAGTGATGTCAATGGGATCTGTCCAGGTGATAACCGGGTCAGCTTTGGTGACATTGATCTGAACAGTTAAACTTACAGTGTTGTAATCTGTGACATCAGTAGGAGTAAAAGTAACTGATAAATTCTGATTTGGTCCTGCATTCAGTACTGTTCCGCTTGTTGGTGTGTAAACAAATGTTCCGGGAACATTGGCGATAGCGTCTAATTGTGCAGCGCCCAGTGGTGTTCCGTAAACAATGTCGGCAGGATTGTTCCATGTGATAATAGGATTTGCCTTTGTTACATTGATTTGAACCATCATGCTTACCACGTTATAATTGGCTGCATCTGTAGGTGTGAAAGTTACCGCAAGATTCTGATTTGCTCCGGCAGGAAGTATAGTACCGCTTGCAGGTGAATAAACCCATACACCCGGAATCGTTGAGGTTGCATCCAACTGCACACTGCTTAATGCTGTTCCGTAAACAATATCGGCAGGATTTGACCATGTAATGACAGGGTTTGCTTTGAGCACATTGATCTGAACAGTTAAGTGTGTCACCACATAATCTGCAGTATCAGCAGGTGTGAATGTAGCCAGTAAATTTTGATTTGCACCAACATTAAGCACCGTTCCAATAACAGGTGAATATGTAAATAAGCCCTGTATGTTGGCTGTTGCATCAAGTTGTGTTGAACTCAAAGGCGTTCCATAAACAATATCAGCAGGATTTGACCATGTAATAATCGGGCATTTCTTAACTTTGATAATATTTGAATTCGCGCTTGTGCCTGAGGTGTTATAAGCCCTTACTCTGTAATAATAAGGAACATTTGCAGTAAGCAGGGCAAACGCATCTAAATTAACAAGAGGGTGGTGATAAAAACAGTACACGACTTGTTCTATAAGCTGATAAAATTGTTTTTTTTACCAGAAAAAAAG
>CAISZK010000038.1 GCA_903889915.1 uncultured Bacteroidota bacterium | reverse complement strand
GTTCTGAGTGATCTTAGTGTTGATAAGAATATTTGTCGTCACTACGTGACTTTCGTTTGCCTGTGCTAATTGTTTTCTACCAAGATATCGTCTCTACGAAACTTTTCTCAAATCATCAACAACCATGCGCATTTCACAACGTATGCCTGCCAATTTCCCACCAGCTATTTCTAAATCTCCCATCTCTACGACTTTTCTATTTTCTATTTTCTATCATCAATTTTCTATCATCCCTTCTTCTCCGTGTTCTCCGTAATTAAGTGTTTTCTTTTATCAGTGTTTCACTTACTGAAATTTTAACTTTTTTTGTCTCAGGAAATACAAATTAAATTTCTTTGGTATTTTTATTTTTCTTTATTTCGCTACCTGATTCAAAAAAAAATTATTTTGTTCCCCGAAATAAAAGGGAAATAAAAGTGAAGGGTATAGGGAAATAAAGGCATAAGAGCATGAGGACATAAGGCTTCAGTTTTGCAGTCGTAATTTTTCCTTAAAACTTCTTAACAAAACCAGGGTGAAAAATTATTAAAATACACTCATTATAAAAACATAGAATTATGAAAGAAACTCCAATCAATTACGATGTCGTAAAAAGAAAAATCCTGGAAAGTAAAATTCCCAACATCGGCAAGGCAACAATACGCGAAATAAAGAGGCTCATTAACGAAATTGAATGTGAAACGGGGCAAAGATTTATCCGCATGGAAATGGGCGTTCCGGGGCTTCCTGCCGTTGAAATTGGCGTTCAGGCTGAAATTGAAGCGCTGAAAAAAGGAGTGGCTGCCATTTATCCCGAAATTGACGGCACCCCAGAACTGCGAAATGAAACCGTGCGCTTCATCAAATTATTTCTGGATGTGGATGTGAATCCTGAAAACTGTATCCCTACTGTCGGCTCAATGCAGGGCGGTTATGCAACTTTTATGACAGTGAACAGGATGTACAAGGAGAAAGACACCACCCTGATGCTCGACCCCTGCTTCCCTGTGCACAAGCAGCAACATGCAGTGATAGGCACCAAATTCGAAGCTTTTGATGTGTATGAATACCGTGGCGACAAACTGAAAGACAAACTTGAATCGTACCTGAAAAAAGGGAACATTGCGAACATCATGTATTCGAATCCCAACAACCCTTCATGGATTTGTTTTACTGAAAAAGAACTGCGCATTATAGCTGAAATGGCCAATAAATACAATGCTGTGGTTATCGAAGACCTGGCATATTTCGGAATGGATTTTCGTAAGGATTATTCAAGGCCGGGCATTCCGCCATATCAGCCTTCGGTTGCCAAATATACCGACAACTTCGTTTTGCTTATTTCAAGTTCGAAAGCTTTCTCTTATGCCGGTCAGCGCATAGGCATGATGATCATTTCGCCCAAACTGTTCAGCACCGTTGCCCCCGACCTGAAACGCTATTATGTTTCGGATAATTTTGGCAGGGCAATGCTCTACGGAACCATTTATTCATTGAGTGCAGGAACAGCCCACACCGCTCAGTATGCAATGGCTGCAATACTGAAAGCAGTGAACGATGGCTCATACAATTTTGTGGATGTTGTGAAAGAGTATGGTGAAAAAGCGAAGATCATGAAACAAATGTTTCTCGACAATGGTTTTACCATAGTGTATGACAAGGATGAAAATGAACCCATCGCTGATGGTTTTTATTTCACATTTGCATACCCCGGATTTACAGGTGAAGAGTTGCTCGAAGAACTGTTGTATTATGGAGTAAGCGCAATTTCGCTGGCTATCACAGGTAGCAGCAGGGTCGAAGGAATGCGTGCATGTGTATCGCTTGTAAACAGAAATCAATTTGCAGACCTCGAAAGCAGGTTGAAAAAATTCAATGAAAATCATAAGGGGATTTGAGATTTAAGATTTGAGATTTTTGATTTAAGATTTGAGAATTGAAATTTGAAATTTGAAATTTGAATCTGCTCCGAAAAGTAATAAAACACAAAAATGCCGCTTAGACACTAAGACATCAAGATACGCAAAGCATTGAAAAGCAAGTTTGTTTTTTTGGGAAACTTCGAATCTTTGAGCCTTTGCGGCAAGAAAAAGACTTATCGAAGTGGACTCAAATTTAGGATTTGATAAAGAGGAAAAATTAATTTTGTGAAATGGTTAACAAACCGGAAATTTTTGTGTAGATTTGTCCGGCAGTGAATAAATCATAATTTCACAAAATTTAAAGTTAATTTGATTTAAGATTTGAGATTAGTAAAGAAATACATATAAAGTAAAATTTTAATTGAGTAAGGAGAAAAAAAATGGCAAAAGTTCAAGGAGCCATAGTAATTAATATTGAAAGGTGTAAAGGCTGCGAAGTATGCGTTGGCGTTTGTCCCGAATCGGTGATTGCTATGAGCAAAGCAGTAAATGGCAAAGGATATCACTATGCCGAACCAATCAATGAAAACTGTACAGGCTGCACAAATTGTGCTGTGGTTTGTCCTGACGGAGTGATCACGGTTTATAGAGTAAAAATTTAAATAATGAGGCGATTAGGCTGAAGACTTAAGGCTGAAGGAACAATATTGATGTGTGATGAGTGATGGTTGGAGTTAACAGACTAAGATCTTTCAGTCTAAACACCTTCATCCTAAACCCCTTCAACCTAACCCCCTAAAAAACTAAACAAACAATGAAAGAACTAAGATTGATGAAAGGCAACGAGGCAGTGGCGGAAGCCGCCATCCGTGCCGGAGCTGACGGGTATTTTGGTTATCCAATCACACCACAGTCAGAAATACTTGAGTATCTTATGGCGCAAAAGCCATACGAAACAACAGGAATGGTGGTATTGCAGGCCGAGAGTGAAGTTGCTGCAATAAACATGGTTTACGGAGGCGCCTCTTGTGGCAAAAAGGTGATGACATCATCATCAAGCCCCGGAATAAGTTTGAAAATGGAAGGCATTTCATACATCGCAGGAGCAGAACTCCCCGCTTTGATAGTGAATGTTGTTCGCGGAGGTCCCGGACTGGGCACCATTCAGCCATCACAGTCAGATTATTTCCAGGCAACAAAAGGAGGCGGACATGGCGACTACAGGCTTATCGTTCTCGCTCCTTCATCCGTTCAGGAAATGTACGATTTTGTAAAACTGGGATTTGATCTTTCATTCAAATACCGCAATCCTGCTATGATCCTCACTGACGGAGTTATTGGCCAGATGATGGAAAAAGTTGAGTTGGATGATCAGATACCACGGTCAACAAGAGAAGAAATTATTAAAGCATGCCCCTGGGCAACCACCGGCAAAACTCCCGACAGAGAAAGAAATATTATCACATCACTGGATCTGGATTCATCAAAACAGGAAAAACATGTTTTGAAACTTGGAGCCAAATATGATAAAATGGAAGCCGAAGAAGTTCGTTATGAAACATTCGGTTGCGACGATGCCGAATATATTTTCGTGGCTTTCGGTTCAAGTGCAAGAATATGCCAAAAATCAATGGAAATGGGAAGAGCAAAAGGAATAAAAGTTGGTTTGTTAAGACCTATCACATTGTTCCCGTTCCCGAAAAAACCTATCAAAGAACTTGCAAAAAAGGTAAAGGGAATGTTGGTTGTTGAAATGAACCTTGGTCAGATGATCGAAGACGTGCAGCTTGCCGCTGAATGTAAAACAAAAATTGAGCATTACGGAAGAACAGGAGGTATCATACCTACTCCCGAAGGCATTCTGAACGCTCTTGAAAAACAAATAATAGGAGGATAAGAAATGACAAGAGAAGAAATAATAAAAGAAGAAAACCTGGTTTACAAAAAAACCGCTCTCTTTACAGACAAAGCGCTTAGCTATTGCCCCGGTTGCGGACACGGCACTGTTCACCGCCTGATACTTGAAACCATTGAAGAAATGGGAATTCAGGCAAGTACTATTGGTGTTGCCCCGGTTGGTTGCGCTGTACTGGCTTATGAATTCATGGATATTGATATGATGCAGGCAGCTCACGGAAGGGCTCCCGCACTTGCTACTGCAGTTAAAAGGCTCAATCCCGATCAGTATGTTTTCACTTACCAGGGCGATGGTGATCTTGCTGCCATTGGTACTGCAGAAACCATACATGCATGCAACAGGGGTGAAAATTTCACCATCATCTTTATCAATAATGGCATCTACGGAATGACCGGCGGACAAATGGCCCCGACTACTTTACCCAACATGAAAGCATCAACCTGTCCTTATGGACGCGATACTGCAATGATGGGAAATCCTCTTAAAATGACTGAACTTGTTGCACAATTGCCGGGAACATATTATGTGACCCGTCAATCAGTACACACTGCAGGCGCTGTTCGTAAATGCAAAAAAGCTATCCGCAAAGCATTCGAAAATCAAAAGCTTGACAAAGGCGTTTCATTTGTGGAAGTAGTGTCAAACTGCAACTCAGGATGGAAAATGACCCCTGTTCAATCAAACAAATGGATGGAAGAAAACATGTTTCCTTACTATCCTTTGGGAGATATAAAAGTTCCTCAAGTTTAAATAATTTTTGATTTTTGATTTAAGATTTTTGATTTAAGATCATGGATAAAACAGAACTGCAAAACAGGACCAAAAAGTTTGCAATCAGAGTTTTTAAACTTGTTGATAATTTTCCAAAATCTAAATCTGCTGATGTTGTCGCTTATCAGTTATTGAAGTCAGCATCATCGGTAGCAGCTAACTATAGAGCAGTAAATAGAGCAAAATCCACAACCGATTTTCATAATAAAGTTAAAGTTGTTTTGGAAGAAGCTGATGAAAGTAATTTCTGGTTTACATTTATAAAAGAGATCGAATTACTTAACCAATCATTTTTAAATGAACTTGATTTTTTAATAAAAGAATCTGATGAATTTACTGCAATTTTTACTTCAACAGTAAAAACATTGGATAATGCAAAAAGCACAAACTCTAAATCATAGCGTAAATCACAAATCACAAATCACAAATCAGAAATAATCGAAAATTCATTAATTTTAAAAATAAAAAAAATGACAGAAGAAATAATAATAGCAGGCTTTGGTGGACAAGGTGTGCTCTCTATGGGTAAGATATTAGCTTATTCAGGAATAATGGGAAATAAAGAAGTAAGTTGGATGCCTTCCTATGGCCCCGAAATGAGAGGTGGTACAGCAAACGTTACTGTAATCATCAGTGATGAACGCATCAGTTCTCCAATTCTTACAGCTTTTGATACAGCAATCATACTGAACCAACAATCCATGGATAAATTTGAAAGCTCAGTAAAACCGGGCGGTTGTCTGATCTATGATGGTAACGGAATTACCCGTCATCCTGCAAGAAAAGACATCAACATTTACAGGATTGATGCTAACGATGAAGCTGCAAAACGCGGCATCCTTAAAGTTTTCAACATGATGGTACTTGGCGGTTACCTTAAAGTAAAACCGGTGGTTTCGTCAGAGTTTATTAAAAAAGGACTTGAAAAATCACTGCCAACAAGGCATCACAAAATGATTCCTGACAACCTGGAAGCAGTTGATATTGGCAAAGCAATTATTCAGCAAATTCAATCAGTGAATTAAAACCACAAAGACCTTCCTTCGGGAAGGTCTTTTTTTGTTTATCATAATGAATCAAAAAGAACTTAAAGAGTTTCTCGATCTGAAATACGAGAAATACAATACTGTCGAATTCATTGCTTCAGACCCCGTGTCGGTGCCACATCTTTTTACAAAAAAAGAAGATATTGAAATTGCAGCATTCCTTTCAGCAACCATTGCATGGGGACAACGAACTTCCATCATTAAAAATGCAAACAGGCTAATAGAATTGATGGATATGAGTCCTTTTGATTTTATAGTAAATGCAAACAACGATGATTTCAGATATTTCAAAAAATTTGTTCACCGCACTTTCAATGGTGATGATTGCGCTTATTTCCTTAAAAGTCTCAGTAGAATTTACAGGGAATACGGTTCAATGGAACATGTATTCACTGAAGGTTTCAGCCAGGATAATACAATCAGGTCGGGCATTATCCATTTAAGAAATACATTTTTCAGCATTGCACATGAGACAAGAGTAGAAAAGCATTTTTCAAACCCGGAGAAAAATTCATCATGCAAAAGAATAAATCTTTTTCTCCGCTGGATGGTAAGAAATGATCACAGAGGTGTGGATTTTGGAATTTGGAAAAACATCCCCTCCTCTGCCCTGCTTTGCCCACTTGACATTCATTCAGGAAATGTTTCGAGAAAACTCGGATTGCTTTCCAGAACTTCCAATGACTGGCAGGCTGTGGAAGAAATGACAGCCAATTTGAGAAAATTAGATATTCACGATCCGGTAAAATATGATTTCGCTTTGTTTGGTCTTGGAATTTTTGAAGGATTTTAAGGCAAAAATTCTATCTTTGTAAGGTAATGAAACTTTAAAAAATGAAAATAGCTATAGTTGGATTTGGCGCAGCAGCCATTGGGTTTATTGAACGTATAAAAGATTCGGAACACGAGATCCATGTGTTTGAAAAAAGCGCTGATATTTACTCTTCAAGTATTTCCGGAATACGCGCTGACGGGAAATTGTTTGTTTCAAAAGAAATGGGTGGGGATATTGACATTGATCTGTTGTTACAGAAAAAACTCGTTGATTTTTATACCAGCCATATTGACAGCAAGAATATCGAAACAGGCACTTCATTTGGCAATACCGGATATTACCAGGAATTTTACAAAAAAGGGTTCCAGCCCATCAATGCTGACTTCTATCACATCGGTACAGACCAGTTGAAAGAAGTTCTTTTCAGAATTTATGAAAACTTCAAATCAAATGAGAACATTCACTTTCATTTTGACTATACTGTAACAACCATTGAAAGAACCAATGATCAGGTAAAAATAAACGGCTCTGAAATATTCGACATTGCAGTGATTGCAGTTGGTCGCAGCGGACATCAACTTGTAAAAACCATAATCAAAAAATCTCCAAAACTGATACTTGATAATACAAAAGTTGACCTAGGAATTCGTTTCGAACTTCCCGACCATATCGTGGAAGACCTGAATCGCGAGATGTACGAATTTAAGATCAAGTATAAAAGCCGCACTGGTTTTATTGTCCGGACATTTTGTAACAACCCTTCCGGCTTTGTAGTACTTGAACATTATGGTGATTTTACAACAGTGAATGGTCACGCCAAACTTAAAGAGAAGAGTAAGAATACCAATTTTGCAGTCCTGGTAACCATCCAGCTTACCGAGCCATTCAACGACCCTACCGGTTATGGATCGCACATTGCAAAAATGTCGAACCTGCTGGCAGGACAAGAAAAAGTGATACTACAGACTTACCAGAATTTTAAAGATTCAAAACGGACAAAGAACCTCTACCGTGTACATCCAACACTTCCAATGGAAAATTATATTCTGGGAGATATCAATCTTGCATTTCCACGCAGGATCATCGAGAGCATTATTGATTTCCTGGAGCACCTGAATGAAGTAATTCCGGGTATTACTAACCCCGACAACCTTGTGATAGCGCCGGAAATAAAGTTTTACTCCAACAAAGTCAGCAATGATTTGTTTCCGAATCTCAAATTCATCGGTGACTGTTCAGGACATACACGATCTATTATTTATGCAACAGCACATGGGTATATGGTTGCAGAAGAATTAATCAGATTATAATTATGGAAAACAACGTTGTTACAGCAGACAACTATGCGTTGGAACTCGATTTGAGAAGGAGTTCATTAAACCGTCTCAAGCGTCATTTGTCAATCACCAAAAGCTCCATTGAATACGGCAGAAAGAAAATTTTGTTCCAGGAGGTAGATGCATTACGTTATGGAATAATGCAGGTCTATGTAAACGGAATAAAAACAAGCAGAGTTTTTGAAATTCGAATTAAAGACAAAATCGGGCAAAACATACGCATCACATTTTCGAGCGAACTTGGAATAAACAAAAGAAAAATTGAGGACACCTATAATTTAATCCTGGACGCATTGTGGTACGCTGTCACTGGAAAAATGGTTGACAAATACTACGACCAATTGCAAAAAGGAAAAACCATTCAAATTGCAAATTGCGAAATAACCCCACATGGCATTGGATTTAAGTTTGGATTGTTTATCAAAAAACCTTATTTTCTCACATGGGATAAAGCCCTGATGGTTGCTGACAGAGGTTATCTCGTTATACGGTCAAAAGATAAGAAGAGAATTTGTAAACGTTTGCCTTTAATGAGGACATGGAATGCCGTTGTTCTTCATTCATTACTTAGCTGGCTTTGGAAAGAAGGAAGGGCTTACAATCTTTCCAAACAACACAAACCTTATCAGGCTTAAAATTAACATCTTTTAATGATTTAAATTTTGAACAGGCCTGTGTAAAGCAGTACCTTTGTACTACAATTTAGCCTTTTGATTTTTTCGGCTAAGTTGATTTAGGTAGTTTTTTTTCATGGCAATTTTTAGGCTTCTGAACCTGGACATTCAGAAGCCTTTTTTTTGATACATTTTTTATTTATTGTTAACAATGTCCTAAATAACTCCTAAGTGAATTCATTTGCATATAATTTTGCATTTGAAATAATTATGCAATTAAAACAATGAAACCTATCATGTTTTTGTCTCTTATTCTTGCTCTTCCTGTTATTGTCACTGCACAGGATTCAATAAAATTCTACGATTTCAAAGCACTGACAATTGATGGAAAAGAATTTGACTTCAATACTTTGAAAGGGAAAAAAGTTCTGATAGTCAACACTGCTTCAAAGTGTGGCAATACTCCTCAGTATAAAGATCTGGAAGATCTTTATAAAAAATACGGAGGTGACAAATTTGTCATCATTGGCTTTCCGGCAAACAACTTTCTGTGGCAGGAACCCGGAAGTAACGATACTATCAAAGCATTTTGCACAAAGAACTATGGAGTAACTTTTCAGATGATGGCAAAAATTTCCGTCAAAGGCGATTCCATGCATCCCCTTTATAAATGGCTTACATCGAAAAAAGAAAATGGCGTAATGGATGCTCCCGTAACATGGAATTTTCAGAAGTTCATGGTTGACGAAAATGGCAAACTTGTCGGAATGGTGAAGCCAAAGGAAAACCCAAAATGCGATAAAATTGTAAACTGGATAGAGGGGAAATGATTTGTGATTTTGATCAGAGATTCAAGAACTAATTCTCTAATGATTATCAATACCAATCTTAAATTAGCAATTTGGCTGCTGTCCTATTAGGTAACTTTTAAAACTATGCACGGATACGATAAAGAGGAATTAAGAATATTTAACTAATTTTGTCAAGTTAAAACAATTGACATCATAAAAAAACAATAAACAAATAACAACAAACAATTATGAGTATAGCAGGTACACAAACAGAAAAAAATTTACTAAAAGCATTTGCCGGTGAATCACAGGCAAAAAACCGTTACACATTCTTCGCAAAAAAAGCAAAGGACGAGGGTTATGAACAAATTGCAGCTTTGTTTGCTGAAACAGCATTGAATGAAGAACAGCATGCCAAAATATTTTTCAAACACATGGAAGGTAATACTGTTGAAATTACGGCAAGTTATCCTGCAGGAAAAATTGGAACAACTGCTGAGAATCTGAAAGCCGCTGCTGCAGGAGAAAATGAAGAATGGACATCCTTGTATAAAGATTTTGGTGAAATAGCAACAAAAGAAGGCTTTCCTAAAATTGCCAGTTCATTTAAACTGATTGCAAAAATTGAAGCTGAACACGAAAAACGATATCTAAAGCTTCTGAAAAACATAGAAGATAATAAAGTGTTCGAATCAGAAGAAGAAGTTGAATGGATCTGTCGCAAATGTGGCCATGTACACAAAGGCAAGAAAGCTTTGGAAATGTGCCCTGCCTGCAATCATCCCAAAGCTTACTTCGAAAGAAAAGTTGTAAATTATTAGGACTCGTTTATTACCATCTTGCAC
>CAISZK010000037.1 GCA_903889915.1 uncultured Bacteroidota bacterium | reverse complement strand
GCCACAATACCTCCGCTTATTCTGGCAGATTTAAGAGTGAAAGCGCTTAGTCATTTTCCTTCTGACAACATGGTGGGATTAGGCGTCGGAATGGTCATTGGCGTTGTGGTGCCGGAACTTCATAAAATAAAAAACAGAAGGATTTCGCTGGGGCTGTATAACGACGACAAAGCAACGGGAGTTTCGTTAACGTGGAATGTGGATAAGTGATGTTTTTTTAGAGTGTCTAAAGCGTACTAAAGTGTCTAAAGTGTGCTAAAGTGTCTAAAGTTGGGGTGTCACTGCTCCAATTTCAAATTTCAATTTCTCTATGAAAAATAAAATTACAAGAAGTATCCTCTTTATAATTGCAGGGTTTTTCTTACTAAATAATTCTTTTGCCACAGAAAGCAAACGCGATTCGGCAAAAGTTTATAAAGTCAATTATTGGGTGACTGGCAGTATTGATGCAGTAGGCGTGGCATCGGCACTGATCGCCATGAAGACAATCTACAAAAAAAGTGACCTCACCCCTGCTGACTTGCTTACGCTGAACAAAAATAATTTCAGCAAATTCGATCAGCGGGCTTTCAAACAGGACCCGACAAAGGTGAACATATGGGAAACCAATTCTTACTATGCTATTGGCGGCACCATCGCCCTGCCCCTGCTGCTGGGCTTTGATAAAAAAATAAACAAACAGTGGAAAGACATAGCGCTGATGTACCTCGAAATGCACATGATCACACTTGCCATCTACGATTGGAGCCCGATGGGACCTTCGTTTGTGAATAAATACAGACCTATGGTGTATTACGATCAACTGACTTACGACCAGAAAAAATCGGGGCTTAACAAATGCGGATTCTACAGCGGCCATGTTTCAACAACGGTCGCATCAACATTTTTTATGGTGAAAGTTTACAGTGATTATCATCCGCAGATAGGCTGGAAAAAATATTTGTTGTATGCCGTGGCTACTTTGCCCGGCCTGTGGGTAGCCGATATGAGAGTAAAAGCGCTCAAGCATTTCCCATCCGACAACATGGTTGGCTTGGGCATGGGAATGATTTGCGGCATTGCAGTTCCTGCACTTCACAAAATAAAAAACAAGAACATTTCGTTAAGTTTGTTTTCCAACAATGGCGCTTCGGGGTTAACGATAAACTGGAAACCGGATTTGTGATTTGTGATTTCTGATTTAAGATTTGTGATTTAAGATTTGTGATTTAAGATTTCTTGAACATGACCACTCAAAAATATTGCAAAACAATTTTATTTTATTGCAACATCAGTTTTTTGTAGTAAATCTTTTCATCTACTTTTATTTCCATAAAATAAATTCCCTTAGAAAAGCCGGATATATCAAGGCTTTCGGATGGTTTGGTTTGAATGGCGTCATAAACTTTTTGTCCGAGAGAATTCAATATTTGTATGCCTGCATATTTGAAAGCAGGATAGCTGAATGACAAGGTGAATATGCCAGTTCCTGGATTTGGAAAAACCTGCATGATTTGATCAATGTTGAATTCATCAATGCCGGAGCCGTTAGCATAAGCCATGTTGGAGATGGTTGACAAGTAATCTTTGGCTGTAGGATAGCAAGCCGTGGGTCTGACTGCCTCTACAAGATAATAGATCACGCCTGAAGGCGGTGTGAGATCAGAATAAGAGGTGACATTGCTTGCAACAGAATTGATCAGTGTCATGTTGCTGTTGTTGGTGCCGCGATAGATATTATAGGTTGAAAAAATAAAACCCAGGTAATCATTCCATGAAAGATTCCATGCACCACTCATGCCTGCGCTGATCGCAAGATGTATGCTTTGGTGATAGGAGCCTTGTGAAGATGACAAGCCGCAATTGTCGTGAATTGCCAATTCATACCTGTAAGATTGTTGCAATGGATTTGAAGTGGTATCAATGAAGGTGCTTAAGTTACCATAGTTTTGAGTGGCTATTAAATTATAAACTCCGAGCACGCTTGATTCACGGTAGATATAATACTTATCAATTCCTGTCGTTACCGGTTTTTCCCAAACAATGAGGCAATGATTGGATGCAGTATCAGCAGTAACCATGCATATTTCGGGCGCTGCATAAGGAGTTGCTGTTACTGAATCGCACACAATAGCAATACAACCATGTGCATCCCCAACAGTCAGGCAATAATAACCAACAGGTACATTGGTAAGATTTGGAGTATTCTGTGACGGAACGCTATTCCAGTGGTAAGTAAACGGTGCAGTTCCACCCGTAATACTGATGCTGATCGCTCCGTTATTCATACCGCAATTGGCGGGAGTGCTATGTGTAATGGCTGCTGTGGGAGCAGCGTTATTCAGCAATGTATCTGACCTCACAAATGAACAATGAAGCACATTGTCCGTTACAGTTACTGTATAAATACCCGCATGCAGGTTCACCAGATTTTGCGTGGTCTGTGGCGGTGTTGTACTCCATAAGTAAGAATAAGAACCTGAACCACCCATTGGCACTATGCCCATAGTTCCATCATTATTTCCACAATTGGAAAGTGTTTGGTTAAAATATCCATACACAACATTTACAGTAACGTGGTCTGAAGATGTACAACCTGTAGAATTTGTGACCGTCACAGTGTAGATTGTAGTAGCCAATGGGCTTGCAATGGGATTAGAACAAGTGGTGCAACTTAAATAAGGGGAAGAGTTCCAATGGTAGGATGTCCCTCCTGATGCCTGCAATGACGTACTGCTACCATAACAAATAGTATCGTCATATCCGGCATTGGCCAATGGAAGATTATGGAAAGTTAAGTGTATCGTATCATAAGCAGAAACTGAGCAATAGTTGTTGGTAGCAGAGACAAAATACGTACCCGTTGTGTTCACACTTATTGTTTGTGTGGTTGCACCTGTTGACCAATTGTAACTATCGAAAGCGCTTCCTGCATCGAGCATGTAGGGATGATAATCGCAGAAAGCAGTATCGTGCCCGAGGTTCAGTGAATGTGCAGGATTGATCACAATATGGATGGTGTCGTAATAATTGCAGTTGGCAGTATCGGTAGTGAAGACATTGTAATTACCTGTTTGCTGAACTGTGATAGATTGGTTCGTGGAACCTGTGCTCCATAAATAATGATTAAATCCGGTGCCCGCATCCAAAGGAATAGTTGCAGCATTACAAATTGTCGTATCGTTTCCGATATCCAGATTCAAATAGGGATGCGTGAGTGTTACATGTACCGAATCTATGGTGTCGTGACTGTTATACGTGGCAGTCACATAATACTCTCCTGATGAAGTCACGCTTGTAGATTGTATTGTCGCTCCGTTCGACCACAAATAAGAATCCCATCCTGGGCCAGCATAAATAGTGGCGGGATTGCTGCAAATTGCAAGATTATGATTTGCTATAACCACTGTGTGGGCATAGGCAATATTGTCAAGCATGATGTATGGCATATCGGTGCAACCAAGATTATGGATCGTAAACAATACATTACTCCAGTTATGAGTAGGTGTAAAAGAGACATTGTGAGTTTGCCAGGTGAGTGAAGTAACATTTCCGGAACTCCACAAAAGCTGGCATTGTGATGTCATATCGCAACCTGTATTTCCACCCATGTTTCCCCATAATTGTAGTTCGCTACAACCCGGCTCGATGCCGCCGCCGGTAGTATCTGTTGTGGCCAGATCAATGCTGAATGCATAAGCAACACCTGCGGTCATAGGAGTTGTCAATGCCTGGCTGATTCCTTCGTGCCAGTTAGAGCTGGCCTGATCAACAAGACCGACATAGGTATTACCATCAGAAGCAGGCAATGAAATGCCCCAGCTACCCGGTTGTGTATCCGGTGTATTGCCGGGCTGGCAAATAGTCCATCCCGGAGGAGCAATATGCGGACCCGGTGTTCCTTCAAAAGAAGGGTTTTGAAATTGAATGACCTGTGCTGAAAGGCTGTTGGCAGTAGAGAGTAGTAGTACTACCATAGAGTAAATGATTTTTTTCATAGGAAGGATTTTAATAGGTTGATACTAAAATTTTAAAATGACGCTATAAAAGTACACTTTTATTTATTATGAATGATCTTTTTTCATCAAAAGTTACATAATAATGATTTTTTTCAGGGCATAAAAGGCGCGATGATAAAAAGACTCAATTCCATTGTAAGACAATAAATTTTAGCAAACGCTGCCTGAATGTTATAAAATAATAATCAACCAGGGAATACGAAGAAAACTGAGGGAATTGGAGAAAATAAAATTTTATTAGTGTCCGGAGAAATTATTACAATCGTCTCTAAAACTGCATAAAATATGACATTCCGAAGATATCGCCCCGATGGGGCTTCCTTTTCGTGACATGTATTATTACTACAAAAATTTTACCCGAAACTTCGGGGTTTTCAATCCCGAATTCTGCCCTAATCACGTAGTGATTTAATCTTTGTAATAAATAATTGACAGCGGTATTAAAGTCACTTCGTGACGATATAAAAATGTAATCGGATATTAATGATAAAAAGTAAAATGATGTGAAGTGAGAATGGAGAAACCACAAACAGGGAAAAAAGGGAAAGAGAATCAGGCGAAGTTTGGGGGAATTCTTTTGGCTGATAACTTCGGTTATGCCCTGACTCTCTTTATATCTTTGATGTTTTCGTTTCTTATTTAATTGTTACAATCATTTTTTTACCTCACCCAGCCCTCTTCTAAAGGAAATGGAGTTGCGGCATTGCTTTTTTCGGCTCAACAAAATAACTTCATATTTCATGTTCGATTGTTACAGAATTTTCAGAAAATGTTATAATATTTTAATGTGGAACGCTACTCCGTTATTTAATTTCACGCAAAATGGTATAAGAGACGAAGCCTCGATGCAATCATTCCTTTATGATCCTCATTACCTCCGTCCTGTTATTGATCTGCAACTTTAAAATGTAAACCCCTTTTGCAAATTCTCTGATATCAATGTTAGTTGTTCCCTGCTGCAATTTTTGTTGCATGACAATTTGCCCCTGTATATTTGAGATTTCTATTGTAGCGTTTTGCGCTGTCTCAATATTGACCTGATCAGTTGAAGGGTTTGGATAAACGGCTATCTCTGAATCCGGCGAAATTTCCTGTCTGATCCCTACAGTAATACAACCTCCGGCATAGTGTTGCTCAATGTATGAAATGACCGACTGCATATCGGAATTTGATAAAGCATTGCTGTAAATGATCATTTCAGCAACATCCCCTTTCCAATAATTGGTATATACCCCATTATCATACCCTATTTTGTATGCGTCATTGGGAAAGGGGGCAGAGGCGTTTACACCATAACCAATTCCTGAATAACTATCAAGGGTCAATTGTAATGAAGTGTTTAAAACTTTCTTTACAATAAAAAGTGTTGCCGGAAAACCTGCATTTGGAAGGCTGTTATTCAAGGCGTCCAATTCATAACTATCATTAAAGAGTTCTTCCCGTTGCATTGAAATATAAAGATGCCTGCAAATAGTGAATCCAATGTTAGATTTTATTGAAAACAATACACTGTAATTGTCGCCTTCAGACATATTTTCGCCGGAGGCTATTATAAACACTGTCATTGAGGAGTCAGAAATTCCATTGATGGTATCGCCATTCAGCATATCATTGAATCCATCAAATCGCAGAACGGGCCGTCCACACAGAACATTCGGAACAAGGATGGGCTGTTGGGCAGTATCAACCTGCAAACAATTATTGCCTGATCCGCTGAGATCATTCCATATTGATACTTTATTTCCATTAAGCACAACACCACTGTCGGACCTCAACCACAGTGACAGACCCGGCAACTGATCAGGTGTGAATTGGGCTGTAGCCTGACTTAATGTAAATGCAATTACAATTGAGAAAATTAATCGTTTCATGGTTTGTCATTTTTAAATGATAACTCTCCAATTAGTCTTGCTCTGTACATATGGCACAAAGGTAATTTTTCGAAAAGCTTTGTTTCACACAAAGTCGTAATGATACATTGAAAAATCAGTGTCCATTCATAAAGCCTTCAATATTGAATAATCATAAATGATCATTCGCAGACTTTATTTATTCCCCAGATTAAAACTACAACCAAGCACAGCCATTGTTTCTACAAAACCGAAATGCTGCTTTGCTATGCCTCCTTCGCTGCTTGTTCTGTCATTTGGAAGGTCAATTAAACCACCCTTAACACGTGCCAGCAAGAAAAAATGTTTGAAAAAATTAAACTGCATTCCCAGTCCTGTAGTAGCGCTGAAGCCTGACAAATGATAACCCCAAACAGTAGCGCTGTGAGAATTGCTATTGACACCGAGTACACGGGAGATAGTATTGGTAACTACTCCACCCAGACCACAGTTTTCAATTGCAGAGAATGAAAAGTTTTTATTGACAGATGTCCATAGATTATCTGTTCTTCCTAACTCAAGACTTATGTCGTTAAGCCCGCTGTAATTTTCATATTGTGGAACAAATCCATTGGGAAGCGTGCACAAATAATTGTCATGGGGAATATTTGTACCCATATCTTCGCCCACCAATACCAAAGCATTGTTGTAATATCCGGCATTGAGGCCACTGTTGATGTTACCCGTGAGATGTGTTGCCTGTTGCAGTAAATGATATTTCATGTGGTCGGCACCCAGGGAAATGGAATATTTATCATTCAGATAAAAACCAATCCGGTAATCATACTGCGAATGGGTTATTTGCATCGGTTGCACATAGCTCAGTAAAGTTTTTGTAGGATTGTCGCTGGCTTTCACATTGGAAATGGTAAAATCATAATTATTACCTGAGAAACGAATGTCGCTTTTTGTATAAGCCGAACGGTTGTATCCCCAATAAAAAAAGAAACGTCCGTGTGTAAACTTGTTTGTTTTTGTCAGAGCAGCAATTCCACTTCCGGGAGTTGAGGATTGTGAAGTTTGAAAAGTACCGGCCAATACTGTGCCGGCATTTGGAGTTTGTGACTTTCCGCTGTAAACTATCGCAAACAGTGAAATAAGAATAATGCAAATTGATTTTTTCATATAGTTGTTTTTTAAGTTAAGGATTTCGGATCATTAATATTAAAAAAAATTGCACTTTATGACTGCTTTTATTGACTGTTGTGGGTCTAAGAGAACTTCTTTTCTACCTCACCATTTTCAAAGTCAACAGTAAACCATCATCTTTTGAGGTTGTAAATATAAACATTTTCTCAAAAAGACATACTATATTTAAAAAAAAAGTAAAAAAAAATATTTCTCTTCTTTAGCTAATTCTTCCTATCAATATGCCTTTACTCCGGGATTTTTTTTCACACTTAGAACGCAAAGAAAAAAGGAACGCAGTTGACACGGATTAAACGGATGATCACGGATTGTTCGTTTTTCAATAATTTTCAAAGTTAAATTCTTTGTCTAAATTAAATTCTCCGTTCATTTTATTTATCCTGTAAAATGCTCCTCCTTCAAATACCAATGAATTATTAGAACCATAACATCCGTCGCTATCTCCTTTGCAAAAGACAAAAGTGAAATTGAGGTGCCCGGGCTTTATATCAGCGCCACCCTGACTAAATTTTGCATTTTTAAAGACATCAATAATGATGTTTTTTTGTTTGGCATTCAACAGATGCCGGCCTTTCCAGTTTTGCATCCACAGTTGTTTAATGCTATCGAAGGGATAGTGATCAGAAAGGAGGTCACCATTCTTTAATTTAGTTGTGTTGGTGTTATTGGAATCGTTGATGGATTTTTGATTATTGGCGGGTTGAATTGAACAGGAAAGAATGCCCAGGATAGTGAGGAATAGGATTAATATTGGGAAGGTTTTTTTCATGAGTTTTGTCATAATATTATTTTACTGTCCGGCACCAATGACCAGTTATTATTAAAAGATTTTTCTAAGCCCTTTAAATTTTAAAATATTCTTATTGCTATCCTGAATATAAACGTTGTCCAAAAAGATATTTTTTTCAATTTCCTTTTCCTTTAAACCCTGTAAAAACATCATCATTTGATCAGATAATCTATTCCCTTCTGCATGAAATCTATTAACCTCCTTTGATAATCTGTCAAGCTGAACCAGGTCGTATTTAAGAACATGAAAAAGTTGCAAACTATCTTTTTTAAGAATATAAGCGTTCACCCCTTTTGGTGTATCCCATGACTCATAATATTTACTCTTTGATGCAGGAAGGTTGGCAATAGTGTATTTAATAACAATGTCGGAAGTGTCGTAATTTAATTTCGAAAAATTAACCGATTTGCACAATGAATCCAGCCTGGTTTGTGCCTTTGTTTCTGCAAATGCCCATTCATCATAAATTTTGGAAATTCTTACATCATTTGGAGTCATTGCCTCTGTTTCACCAAACAAAGAAATGAATTTTTTCTTCGGTATTTTTTTGTTTGCTTTATTATAGTAGTCTGTTTTCAGAGAATACGTTATTATTGTATCATAAGTATTGTATGGCGGCATTGTATTGGTTAAAATCATACTATCGCTGGACAGGTAGTCAATCAATTTTATACTCCCATTATCCCAATAGACTTTGATAGTATCTAACTTGATTTTGGAATTAGTTTGCGCCCAAAGCTGATTGAAAAAGAATACAAAAAAAATGACGTAGAATGCCGTTTTCATGATTAGCTGTATTGTATTTAAGCAATAATGTGCATCGAAAATTTAATTCGGTTAAAACTGCCGTCACTACATGACTTTTCTTAGCATTGAAATTCCTTTTACCAGGATGCTGTCACTCTGCAGCCTTTCTCAGCATTAATTTCTTTGCTAATCCTTTTTGATGCACATTTCACCATCGGGGATTGTCATTCCTTCCGGATAATCGGAATTATAAAACATAATAGACATGGTAAAGCAATCTCCTGTGGTTTTTATTATCGTAGCAACTATCCTGTCGCCCTTTTTTATTGGAAGAGTATCATTCAATACCCGCTCACATGTCATTTGATATTTACAATCGTTGAGCCATTTGATTTTCCAGATCATTTGAAGGACACCATTGCTGTAACCGTTCTGGGTTGAATCAGTTCTTAATTCAATCGTATTTGGAATATCCGGGGTGTAGAATTTTCCTGTCCTGAATTTAGCACAGTCAACAACCTGCGCATTGCAGGTGATCGTAAGCAGGATCAGTGTGAGAAAAGTTAAAGTTTTTTTCATGGTGGCTTTTATTTGATTTTTTTTGAGTTTTCTTTCATGCAGCAACGGCGCATTCTGTTTATGGTCTTGGCGGTTCGCACGGATTGCATCCAAAATTAAAAAGAATTTTGTACCCACCGGTTTGTCCGGCAATGATTGTTACCTGACCAAAACACCTTGCCAACCAGATCTTGCAGGATGACGAAAAAGAAATGCCTGTAGTTTTTGAATAATTTTCGGTCATGTAGTAATTGTATGTTCCGGCATCGAGGGGTGCAGAAATAATTCCTTCATTGTTGGTATTTACTCTGAAAGGCTGGCTGCCGGCAATTGTGTTTTGCAACATGATCGTCGAATTACTCAGGGGGTATTCTGTCTTGAAATTATCAAGGATCTCCTTTGATGGCGCAGCGCCTCCGCAATAATCATTTTTATAAACGACATGGACTGTAGAATTATTAACCGTAGTCGTTGTTTTAACGGGAGCAGATTTATCGGTAATTTTATCGGTGCTTTTTGTTGGCTTGCGGACAGTGTCGGTAGGTGCTTTGGTTATTGAGTCTTTCGTTTGAACTTTTGTTTCTGGTTGAGGGTTGGAACAATTGGCAAAAACGATGGTAATTGCAAGAATGAAGAGTGTTTTTACAAACATAGTTTTTAATATTGGTGTATTTATCAGAGTCAATTTTTGTGTGTATTCCATAAGTTTGTGTTGTGTTTTTTTCAAATTCAGTAATGATGTTCTGTTAGTACATTTACAAATTGATTCGTTTTAAAACTGCCGTCACTCCTTGACTTTTCGCTTCATTTTTTCATTCGTTCTACCATACTGTCGTCACTCCATGACTTTTTTTAAGTTGATTGTTTAACTGATTAAATTTTCCCACTGTCATTAATCGTTCAATCCCTTTCCTTCGAGGATTTGCGGGATGGATTTTTCAACTCTTGCCTCGCGGGTCTTGGAAAGTTTGGGAGCTGAAAAATAAAGGAGGTAGGCTCTTTGCCGTCCCGGTGTCAATGATTCGAAAGCAGTTTTCAGTGCGTAGTTTTCATTCAGTTTTTTTTGAAATTCTTCTGCAACCGGAAATTCGGAACTCTTTTTAAAAACCGGTTCCAGTCCGGCTTTTTCAACTTCAATGGCTTCATAAATGTAGGCTTTGATGACGGGTTCCAATTTTACTATTTCACGAACATTCGTAAAGCGGATCTGTCGCCTCACTTGTACATTCCCGGTTTGCTGTATCAGAATTCCGTGGGTGTCCTGCAACAGGGAGCCTTTGAAAAACAGCAGCGCACAGTATTCTTTAAATCCGTGCATCAAAACGATGTTGTTATTCTGAAAAGAGTAACAGGGCCAGCCCCACTTCAACTCTTCGGTGAGGTTGCAATCAAGAATGATGGTTCTGAGATTTTCAAATTCTTCCTGCCACTTTTCTGCATCGCGTATGGTTTTATCCACTTCGGGGTTCTTTTTATTTTTTGGCATAGTGTAGAGTTTATTAAAATTTTGTGTTGGTTGAGTGATTTGAAATTTATTTTTTATGTCACGCGAAGACGCAAAGGTCGCAAAAAAAGGAACACGGATGACACGGATAAAACAGATGTTAACAGATTTTTAATGATAAACTTTTATCGGTTGCATCAGTATTCTATTTTCGTTTCGTGTTGTAAAAGGATCTTGGATTTCGTTTAAAACTGACGTCACTACCTGACTTTACTTCCGATTTTTACAATTCCTTTTTTCTCCGCATAAAGTAATAAAGTCAAGAATCTCGCGAGAGATTGTTTTGTTACTAAAGTAATAAAGTTAAATGCTGACTGCTTTTTTGATCCTATTTTATGCTTTGAAAACTTTATTACTTTTTATTGTTTTTTCTTTTGGGGACATTAGAGATATGAGGGACCTTGGAGTATGCCACCAAATTCATCCAGCACTAATCCTTAGAAAAATCTATTGTTTTTTATTTCTTTTATCAAGCCTTGCTTTGGTCATTTTTTCTCTTAATCCACCTTCGTTTAAAAATGCTGTTTCCAGTGATTTTAATTGCCTTGCCAGCAAATAAGTGGTAATCTTTATAAAATTTATCATGGTGTTGGCGCATATTTCCGGGTCAGGATTTTCAATTGCTTTCTTGAATGTTTCATAATTGGCGTTGGGGGTTTTATTCAATTCACGAAGACGGGCAATAAGGCGATGGTCTATCGTCCACAATGTAAGTTTATGGGTTCTTAAGAAATCCTGATAATCCAATTGCAATTCCACAAGGCTGGCACGTGCTACATTGGTTAACTTTATTTCAGTTTCTTTGGATGTTGCCGAAGCCATACTTGCTTCAGCAATATTTTGTTTACCCGAACGTGCCGCTTGCACCATTTGATCAAAAGTGCGGTCGCGCTTATTAAGAAAACGGTTACAGAAATATACAGTGCCATCGAAAATTATTTCCGATTTTTGATAGGTGATTAAATTCATGTAACCACCGTGAGATGGTATAAAACCGTCTTTGTTTTTAGTAGTTGGCATTTTTTATTTTTATTTTTATTTTTTGGGGACTTTAGGGACTCTGACGACGCTGGGGCAGTTGCAGAAACTTCAACGTCGCTGAAGTCCCCGAAGTCCCCTATTTCAGCCCCCAAAATTAATATATTTAATTCATTCAATCCTCAAATTGATTGAAAAAAATTTCAATGTGTTTATTTATTTTGAAAAATAGTCTGTCGCGACAACCTTGAGGTAGGAGCGACAACCTTGAGATAGGAGCGACAACCTTGAGATAGGAGCGACAACCTTGAGGTAGGAGCGACAACCTTTAGGTAGGAGCGACAACCTTGAGGTAGGAGCGACAACCTTGAGGTAGGAGCGAAAACCTTGAGATAGGAGCGAAAACCTTGAGGTAGGAGCGACAACCTTGAGG
>CAISZK010000036.1 GCA_903889915.1 uncultured Bacteroidota bacterium | reverse complement strand
CGAAGTTGGCAGGAACATGAACAAGCACATGCTTGTTGTTACAAAAAGCACGGTGCCTGTAGGAACTGCTGAAAAGGTTCGCAAAGCTTTGCAAACAGAACTTGACAAACGCGGAAGCAAACTTGGATTTGATGTAGCCTCGAATCCTGAATTCCTTAAAGAAGGCGCTGCCATTGATGATTTCATGAAACCCGACAGGATCGTCGTAGGTATTGAATCAGCAAAAGCTGAAGAGATCATGAATCGCCTATACAAACCTTTTGTCATGAACGGACACCCTGTAATCTTCATGGATATTCCATCCGCTGAAATGACAAAATATGCAGCAAATGCAATGCTGGCTACAAAGATCAGTTTCATCAACGATATCGCCAATCTCTGTGAGATCATGGGCGCTGATGTGAACATGGTTCGCAAAGGTATCGGAAGCGATTCACGGATAGGAACAAAATTCATTTACCCCGGCATTGGCTATGGTGGTTCATGTTTCCCGAAAGATGTAAAAGCGCTTATCAAAACTGCCGATGAAAACAAATTCAGCATGAGGGTTCTGAAGGCTGTGGAAGAAGTGAACGAAGATCAGAAATCAGTTCTTTTCAATAAAGTCACTAAGTATTTCAAGGGCGATATCAGGGGCAAAAAAATTGCAATGTGGGGACTTTCTTTTAAACCGCAAACTGATGATATGCGCGAAGCTCCTGCACTGGTACTGATTTCTAAATTCATTGAAGCCGGTGCTAAAGTTATTGCTTACGATCCGGTAGCCATGCCTGAAACCAAACGCAGAATAGGAGAAACCATCACTTACGCAAATGAGCCTTACGATGCATTGAAAGATGCCGACTGTTTGCTCATAGCAACCGAATGGCCTGAATTCCGCGTTCCTGATCTGCCCATGATAAAGAAACTATTGAAAAACCCTGCAATCTTTGATGGCCGCAATATTTATAACCAGGCTGAAATGAAAGCAGCGGGATTTGAATATTTTTGCATTGGGCTTAGGAGTTAATAGAAGTTGGATGTTAGATGTTGGATGTTAGAAAATACTCACGTTTAGCAAAAAAATAAACATTTTCTGAAATAATGAAAAAAAAGATACTGGTAACAGGTGGTGCGGGCTTTCTTGGCTCGCACCTCTGCGAAAAGCTGCTCGAACAGGACAATGATGTCGTCTGTCTTGACAACTATTTTACAGGAGCGAAAAAGAACATTGTTCACCTGCTCAAAAACCCATACTTCGAGCTGATACGACACGATGTTACAATGCCTTTTTTAATAGAGGTTGATGAGATCTATAACCTTGCCTGTCCTGCATCTCCCATTCATTACCAGTATAACCCTATCAAGACCATCAAAACATCAGTGATGGGCGCTATCAATATGCTGGGGCTTGCAAAGCGTATCAATGCAAAAGTGTTGCAGGCATCAACCAGCGAAGTTTATGGCGACCCTGTGATACATCCGCAAACGGAAGATTACTGGGGCAACGTAAATCCCATTGGTATCAGGGCATGTTATGATGAAGGCAAACGCTGCGCTGAATCATTGTTTGTAAATTACAACAGGCAGAATAATGTCAGGATAAAGATACTTCGAATCTTCAATACCTATGGTCCGCGTATGCTTCCGAATGACGGAAGGGTTGTTTCAAATTTCATTGTTCAGGCATTACAAGGCAAAGACATCACTATTTATGGAGACGGCAAACAGACAAGGAGTTTTTGCTATGTTGACGATCTGATCAGGGCTATGATAAGCATGATGAATACACCTGACAATTTCACAGGGCCTGTAAATGCAGGTAATCCAAACGAGTTTACAATTGCTGAACTTGCAGAGAAAGTGATCGAACTTACAAAGTCGAAATCAAAAATTGTCATCTGTCCTTTGCCGGAAGATGATCCCACACAACGACAGCCCAACATCACCATTGCAAAAAAAGAATTAAACTGGGAACCCCGCATTGAACTTGAAGAAGGTTTACTAAAAACCATTGAATATTTTAAACAGATAATTTAAAAATGAACATTCTTATAACCGGTGCAAACGGACAACTGGGAAGTGAAATAAGAGAAATTTCACCACTCTACAAAGATCATCATTTTACTTTTACTGACATTCCAGAATTAGACCTCACCAACTATAATTCTCTTGGGAATTTCTTTTCGAAGAACAAATTCGACTGCATCATCAATTGCGCAGCATATACTGCCGTTGACAAAGCTGAAGAGGAATCAGAGAAGGCTTTTATGGTGAATGCAACAGCTGTAAAATACCTTGCTGAATATGCATCCAAATCCAAAGCTTTGTTCGTTCACATCTCTACTGATTATGTTTTCGATGGTATGTACTATAAGCCTTATGATGAAGACGAACTGACCAACCCAAAGTGTGTGTATGGAAAATCCAAACTTGACGGAGAAGTTGAGATAATGTTTAATTCGGACAAGGCTATTATCATCCGTACTTCGTGGCTTTATTCTTCTTTTGGAAATAATTTCGTAAAAACCATTCTCAACGCTGCCAAATCAAAAGGCGCATTGAATGTAGTGTATGACCAGATCGGAGGTCCTACTTATGCACGGGATCTTGCGAAAGACATACTCGATGTTGTACCGGTTTACAAAGCCAAAAGCAAATTTGAAGTGTATCATTACTCAAATGAAGGTGTATGCAGTTGGTATGATTTTGCAAAAGAAATTACCGAACTGGCAGGTATCCCCTGCACCATCACACCTGTTGAATCCAAAGACTATCCACAGGTTGCAGTACGGCCATTTTACAGTGTACTGAACAAAGCAAAGATCAAAAAACAATTCAATCTGACACTGCCTTACTGGAAAGATAGTTTAAAAGAGTGTTTAAAACATTTAAAATAACTATCTTTGCTCGCGGCAAAATGAGAAGTTCACTGCAACAATCAGCAGTGCAACCAACATTGAACTTTGAACTTTGAACTTTGAACTTTGAACATTAAACTTTGAGCAACGCCTGACAACAAACAACAAACTTTTCAAACAACAAACATTTTTTTACCCAAACCTATCAAACCAAATTTTTCGGGAATATGAGTGAAAACGATAGAATCCTTGAAAAAGCCCAAAGCTGGCTGACAGGAAATTTTGACGAAGAAACAAAAAAACAGGTGCAAAACCTGATAGATAATGACCCCACAGGGTTGGCAGATGCATTCTACCGTGATCTGGAATTTGGCACAGGAGGCTTGCGAGGCATCATGGGAGTAGGTACCAACCGTATGAACAAATACACGGTTGCAATGGCTACTCAGGGCCTGGCGAATTACATGAAGCAAATGTTCTCCAAAGCGATTCAGATGAAGACAGCTATTGGCTTTGACTCCAGAAATAACAGCAAAGAGTTTGCACAGATAACAGCAAATGTGCTTTCAGCAAATGGCATAAAAGTTTTTCTTTTCGATGTCCTCCACCCTACTCCTTTATTATCTTTTGCTGTCAGGCATCTTCAATGCCAAAGCGGAGTTGTGATCACAGCATCACACAATCCTAAAGAATACAATGGGTATAAAGTTTATTGGGCCGACGGAGGTCAGCTGGTAAATCCTAACGACACAAATGTTATCACCGAAGTTGAGAAAATAAAAAGCATTGATGATGTGAAGATGACAGCAATCAATGAGAATATTGAAATTATCGGAGAAGAAATTGACAAAGCTTACCTGCAAAAAGTAAAAGAACTTTCACTGAATCCTAAGGCTATCCATTCTTCGGCTGGTCTCAGGATCGTTTATACACCTATTCATGGAAGTGGTGTTTATCTGGTGCCACAAGCTTTGAAAGAATTCGGATTCACCAATGTTATTCCAGTTGAAGAACAAAATGTCATTGATGGGAATTTCCCAACTGTAAAATCTCCGAATCCTGAAGAACCGGCAACTCTTGAATTAGCTTTAAACAAAGCCAGGGAAACAAATGCCGATCTTCTTTTGGGCACAGACCCCGATGCCGACAGAGTTGGCGTTGCTGTAAAAAACAACAAAGGAGAATTCATTTTACTGAATGGAAACCAAACAGCTTCCCTGCTGATATTTTATTTGCTGAAAACCTGGGATGAAAAAGGAAAGCTGACCGGCGATGAATACATAGTCAAGACAATTGTAACTTCTGAACTGCTCAAAGAAATTGCTGATTCTTTCGGGGTGGAGAGTATTGATGTTCTGACAGGCTTTAAGTATATTGCAGAAGTCATACTTGAGAATGAAGGAACAAAGAAATTTATAGGAGGCGGAGAAGAAAGCTATGGTTATCTTGTCGGGGATTTTGTTCGCGATAAAGACGCCGTGATTTCATGTTGCATGATAGCCGAGACCGCTGCATGGGCTGCTTCGAAAAAGAAAACATTATTTCAATTGTTGATTGATATCTACACAGAATTTGGCTTCTATAAAGAAACCCTGATCTCCCTTACAAAAAAAGGAAAAGAAGGAGCGGATGAAATCAGGCAAATGATGGTCAATTACCGCAACAGTCCACCTGCTGCGATCAATGGAATAAAGGTTGTAAAAATAAAGGATTACCTGACCCTGAAAGAAAAAAATTTCACAACAAATATGACAAGTGAAATTGAGCTTCAAAAATCTGATGTTTTGCAATTTTATCTTAGCGATGGCAGCAAGATCACTGTGCGCCCATCAGGGACGGAACCCAAAATAAAATATTATTTTGGAGTAAAAGCCCGGTTAACTAATGCTGCAATGTTTGATGAAGTGAATAACATTCTTGATAATAAAGTCAAAGGAATTATTGCATCAATGGATCTGAATTAATAAAATTTGTCAATTGTTAATAGTCATTAGTCATTGGTCAAAAGTCAATAGTCAATAATCATTGGTCATTTT
>CAISZK010000035.1 GCA_903889915.1 uncultured Bacteroidota bacterium | reverse complement strand
GGTGAGGAAGGTTCACAAGGTACTCCACTGCAAAAACAGTGATGGCAAGTTGCCGCAAGGCTAGCGCTAGCTGCCGCGAGACAACGTGGAATCGAGACATCAATGCATCAATCATGTTGTTTCAATTCGAGATCCAGGGTGTCAGCAGACCGCTGATTTTCTGCCGATCTCAAAAAAATACGAAGATTCTTCTAGAGGCAGAGAAAGGGACGGTTGATGACGTAGCACAAACTCTCAACCGGTCGGCTGATGCTAC
Organism: uncultured Bacteroidota bacterium; assembly: GCA_903889915.1. Lineage (GTDB taxonomy): Bacteria > Bacteroidota > Bacteroidia > Bacteroidales > CG2-30-32-10 > CAISZK01. The sequence goes on along the minus strand of CAISZK010000035.1, from coordinate 2,799 downwards.
GTCATCAACTGGCCTCCGATCATTGTTATCCGGGAAGCCTGCCTACCCAAGGCGGATACACAGATGAAGGTGAAAAAAATCGGGAGTTGGTGCACGTAGGGGTGTCCCGTTATAATATGATCATGAGTGTATATCGACCGATGAGCGCGGTTTGGGTACGAGGAACCCTGCTCGATGCATCCACATCTCGTTTGACAACGAACGAGTTATTGGGGGAACCTTGACAGTGCACATGCAACACATCCACAACAATGACACTCAGCTACGAAAATAAATTATAAATGGTTGTTACACCATTTCCTGGCCATTTCCGAATTTGGATTACTCTTCAATAATGAGGTGTAGAATACCACCAATGCATTTTTATACATTGTTTTTCCATTCTTCTCCTCTGCTTCCTCATCCACTTCACTCTCCACTTTTCCCTCTTCCTCATCACTTTCCTTTGCAATCTTCTCTTCCACTTCCACTGCTTCCTCTTCATTCTCCATTTTTTTCTCTTCCTCATCACTTTCCTTTGCAATCTTCTCTTCCACTTCCACTGCTTCCTCTTCATTCTCCATTTTTTCCTCTTCCTCACCACTTTCCTTTGCAATCTTCTCTTCCACTTCCACTGCTTCCTCTTCCTCTTTCTCCACTTTTTCCTCATCGCTTTCCTTTGCAATCTGCTTGAAATGCGAAAAAGTCATTTTTAGTTGGTGCCCTTTTTAAATCAAAATCGAAATTAAATGAAAGGTCATAAACATATTTGACGTTTTCCCCCAACCATTCGTCACTGTCAATGCCACTATACTGTCCATACCGGATCCTCCGGTGTCCACGAGTCCTGCAGTACTTGTCGATAGCAGCCCGGAAGTTGAGTCAAGGGTGAAGCCAGCGGGAAGTGTACCTGAAGTCAATATGTACGTCAGTCCTTTTTGGTATGCAGGATCTGACACATAACTTGAAAGGATCACAGAAAGAGCACCAACTTGTGCAGATCCGATTGACCCAGTTATTCTCCCGGTTGCATCCATGGCTAAATTTGTGCCTGAAACGGAGGACAGGGAATGCGTTGGACTGACGGCTGTGAGATTTTTGAAACTTCCCATACTGATGATTGCACCAGCTGCAGGGAGACTAGGATGCTGACCTCTGTACGCCATGAGTGAATTTCCACACCCTGGAAAAGCCAACTTGATTTCCGCAAAATGGATATTGCTTGACGGAATGATGTTGCTGATTAAACCTAACAATCCAACTCCATTTGGACTTCCCAACCCAGTGCACGCGTCCCAACCAACACCGGCTGAATAAATGCCATTATTACCTGAAGTAATGTCCCTAAAAGCATAATTGGCATAATTAGCATATATGGTTGGGTGTAAGAATCCAACTGAATGGCCGATGCTTTGATTAATTCTAGCTAATAAGCCAGACCATAAAGGAGCAACGGCACTTGTTCCACCAACAATAATATTTCTGCCTCCTGAATATAAAATATATCCAGTATTTGGATCAGCATTGCCACAAACATCAGGTACGCCACGATGGTTGTTTAATGAAAAAGATACAGATGATTGGTAACTTGGCATAGCAAATTGTTGACTTAGACCACCGCCTGTTGCATGACCATTATTATTGTTCCAGACTGTTTCACTTACAATAGATGTACCATTATTGTTTGCTGTTAAAGTTGTACCACCGCAACTCACAACATATGGACTAGCTGCAGGGAACTCGCTAACACCATCTGGTGAACCATGGTCTCCTGCCGATGAAAAAACAGTAACATTATTATTTGTTGTTATGCTTTGGAATAAAGAATTGTATGTTGACATAGTGGATGGAGACCACTTAGCTTCATCATTACCCCATGAAATTGAAATGATACTACAACCATCAACCGCTGCTTGATGAATGGCATCATAAAACCCTTTATATGTATTTGGAGAGAAATAGACACGAGTACTTGCAGCAGGAGCAAGAGCAGCGATGACTTCAACATCTAAGATAACTTCAGTGTTATTAGATGTATCGGATGGGTTGTTTACTGCACCATCAACAGATACTGCTGTAATGTTTGGTGTGTTGCTTATTCCTAATGAAGAGAAATATGTAGTTATGTCTGCTAATACATACCCCCCTCCCAATTCAATGATACCAATCTTTTGACCTGTACCATCTAAACCAGGGGGGAAATTATAAAGAGTTGCCAATTGTAATGGAGTAAACTGTGCAGATACTGATGTATTGTTTATATTTCCATTTGGAACAACTGTTGGTTGATCTAATAATTTAAAATTACAATTAGCTATCTTGTTTGTGTTTAATCCCAAAATGTTGTCAAATTTACCATTCCACGAGGAAGGAATTTTTAATGGAAATGGTGAAGCATGATAAGCATGTTGATCGGCAGCCTGATAACATTGCAGTTGTGTTTGTAAAGATATATTAAAGCTGCTAGCACTACCACTAACTTTTAAATGATATGGGTAGCTCTCTGAAACTTGCAAACCATATGTATTACAAAATACCTTGATTTCAGCTACATGTGCATATAATTCATCTTCATTCAAGTTTCTGTTAAGAACCCAAGTTGTTGAGATGTGGTGATTATCATCCAATCTCCCGGTAAGTTTAGTATTTAAGCTTGGAATGTGATGACTGTCCGCAATAGCACATACAGTAGGATTCAAATTACACATTACCGTAACCCATGACAGGTTATTTTTTTTGTCGATGCATCCACTAGACAATACTGGATGGTGGGATAGGTTTCTCAGGATATGATGATGAATCGTTTGTGCGTGTGATTCT
>CAISZK010000034.1 GCA_903889915.1 uncultured Bacteroidota bacterium | reverse complement strand
TCCCACACTGCCGGCTTCACCATCCTTAATAATTACATTCTGCATACCCTCCTCATCAGTATAGGACAACTCTATCATATCAGCACCCCCGGCAACATTATCCTTGCATTGTTCAACAGCATTCCTGATGTATTTTTTATAGTCCACAGTGATGTTCCCTTTATTGTCAACGGGGAGATTTAAATGAAAAGAGTTGTCACGGTAATTACTCAAATTTAACTGGCGGTCGAGCGAATAGGTTTTGCTTTTATCTGTTGCCACAAGTTGCAAATATGGTTCAGATGTTATGATCACATTGGAGGATTCACCTTCCCTGATATGCATGGATCCGTCAAAGCCAATGTAACGGGTTACCCCTGCACCAAGGATCATCAGAATAAAGGCAAGATGAAAAGTCAGCCCGGCCAATTTGCGTTTGCCAAGCAATTTGTACCTTCCAACATTTCCGATAAAATTCAGCACCAAAAGAAGCAGCAAAAACTCGAACCATTTTGCATTGTACACCAAATGACGAGCAGTCAGCGTATCATACTTATCTTCAATAAATGTTGCAGCAGCCAGCGAAATGGCCGCAATAATAAGCAACACAGCAGTAGTCTTTGTTGAAAAAATAATATCAAAAATCTTCTTCATAAAATTTCTTGTTTTTTCGAATTCCATTTATCCAATATTTGTACTTCCGCAAGCGGACACTGGAATTCTTACTTAAATAATCTATACAATTTTAATCGAACAACAACGAATTTTTGTTTTTCTTAAAGTCAGAAGATGAACTCTGACAGATGCTACAAGATGCGTTCTGTTTTATTTTTCAATGTCAAGCAATGTTTCATCTTTTTCAATTTCGGTTCTGAAAAATTCATCAACATCAACACCTGACTTCCTGATGGTAGCAATAAACAATTTTGTATAATGGCTCAATTGCTTTTCAGTGCGCGTGCCAGCCTTCATTGCTGACCATTCATTAACAACCTTTTTAAATTTCAGTTTATGTTCTTTTTTATATTGAACAAATGTCATCGTACCATTGACTGAAGTAAAGCTGATGGGGTATTCATCCGGACGGAACATAACGAAGAATAGATGCCAGATAATAATAGCCAATGTGGCAAGAACAGCTTCATAGAAATGGATGATCTCGCTGACTTTGATGAACCACACAGGCGCCCAATTGCCAACCATTGTAGGAAACCACAACACTAAACCGGTAATGCCCATTATCAGTGTTCCCCATATCAAAGCCCAATATTCGATCTTTTCCATGTAGGAGTAGTTATCAAAATCGGGATGTTTCTTTTTAATACGAAGGAAGAACAACATATTATTCCATGCCATTTTGAAATCACTGATTTTTGGCAATAAACCTTTAATAACATCACGTCCTCTTGGTGTAATTAATAAATAAACCACATGATAAAATGCGAGTACTATCATAACAATGGCACTCCCTCTGTGAACCCAATGCCTCACAAATTCATTCAAACCCAGATACTGCAAATTCTGACTCCACCAACTTGTCGGATATTTTAGCTGAAATCCTGTTGCTGCCAGAATAATGAATGATACAAGCAAAACGATATGCTGCACCAGCTCATTTCTGGTCAAACGGGGTATCCTGATTTCTTTATTTGCATGTTTATACCTTTCCTGCAAATCATAGATTAAAATGATCAAATTATGAATGAGCATAAAACCAATTGCAAAAATGATTAACCAGATGTATATTGAGGTTACAATACCTTCAACCTTACCGGCAGTACTGTTTTTTTCTGTGACGTGAGAATAACTCTTGGCGAAAACATCTGTTGCTTCTTTATGGCATTTCTGGCAGGTAGCGGTAATATTGTTAGGATTTATGGACGATTCCTTGTGATACTTTGGCAATATTTTATGCACATTATGGCAGTCAATACACATTGCGGCATTCGTATCGCCGCGTGTTACTGCAAGACCATGATAGCTGTCGAGGTAACTGCTGGCATTCTTTCCTTCAATTCCGTATCTTTCCGACAGCAATAAATTCTGATGACATTGCAGACATGTTGTCTCCTGAAGTTTTCTTATCTCCTCTCTTTTCGTCAGTGTGTTAATGGCGCTGATGTTGTGTTCACCGTGGCAATCATTGCATGACGGCGCCTCACGAACACC
>CAISZK010000033.1 GCA_903889915.1 uncultured Bacteroidota bacterium | reverse complement strand
TAAGATTTGCAACATTAATTTTTGTAGTGTTTGACAAATCAGTAATGGCAAATGCTTTTACCAGTTTAGCCATACCATTGTATATTGTCACAGTTGCGTTTTTATCAGTGATAGATTTATTGAAATCAATATTGATCTCACTCTTTGCCGGATTCGGATAGACTTTGCTTACAAGCGGAGTATTCTGGTAAGTTTCTATTGAATTGGCAGTAGGATTTGTCATTATCACTGTCGCACCATTGGAAGGCGTCCACAATGTAATATTAGCAGGGAGGCTACAAGCAGGATCGGCATCTGTAAGTTGACTGACTGTACTTACATTGATAAATTGTGCAGTACAAATTTTGGTAGTATCCCTGGTAACAGTGATAACCTGGTAGCCATCGGCAGCCACTTCATCACGTGTCCATGGAAAAGGTGCGTAACAAGTGCGTAAAGGAGCGCCCCAGCACCCTTCGCCCAGAAATACGGTGCCAAGTGAATCATCTTCAATAAACCCATCATAAGATCCGGCAGCAGTAGAAGGAACTATAGGCCATGTGTATTTGGTAACATGCGAATGACCTTCCATTGCCAGTCTTACTTTATAAGGTTGGAAATTGTTAGCCCAGCAATCTATTTCAGGTTGGTCTGGACTATAATAACCGTGGGGTACCATTGGCACATGGTATTGAACAAATTTCCAGAACGGCTCATTTGAATTACCTGTATGCAATTGCAGATCGTTAATAAACCAGTTAAGTTCAGCCGTGTTGTTGCATGCGCTTACATTCGGATCCGATTTTAATGTGTACATACGCAGCAACGAACCGCCAAAGTTTAAAGCATAATGATCGTTGGTATTGGTGATGTCGAAAAGATAATGGTAATCATTAGCTGCTTCATGATTTCCGAAGCAAACACAAACTGGCGCTATGCGACCATCAGGTCCAAATGTTAGTGACCAATCCTGCATCCAATCAGCCCAGTTTTGATTAACATCAACAACGAGATCTTGTTCTGTTAAATCTCCGCTGAATGAAATAAAGTCAGGGCGGATCTTTGCTGCAAGCATATTCCCCTGCTGTCTTCTTTGTCTGCAATCCGATGCTTCAACAATGGGAACACCTGTGCGGGAATCTCCTCCTGAAATAAATTTTATGCAATCGTTTGGATTATCCGTAATGGTTTTAAAGGAGTACCTTGCACTTACACCCTGATCATCTTTCACAATGAAATAATAAACTGTGTTTGGTGTCAATCCTGTCAATCGGGCAAAATTGTTGGTCAATCCTACATAACTTGTTGAAGTGTCAATGCCATGATTATTTGGATATAAAGTATAATCAGTTCCCTGATCAGTAGTTCCGTAATAAACAGACGCATTTGTGGATGTTCCGCTATTTGACCATCCAACTACAATAGTGGTAGAAGGATCATCGCGATAAGCCAATCTTAAATATTGAACGTTCCCAAAAGTGCTAGCAGCGGTAAGCCACATAAAGCTGATTAGCATGAATAAATTGAGTATTCTGGTTTTCATAAGTAATTGTTTTTAAAATTTGTATTGTAATCTTATTGTGAAATTGTTGTCTTTAATATTTTTCTCGTATCCAGCAGAGGGAGTTCTTCCTTCAACAAGATTTCCAGCAAAATCAGGTATTGCGGTTTTCTCATTAAAAATCATTTCATAGTATAGCATAGATGAAAGATGTTTGCTGAATTGATAATTATAACCTAAACCCAGTGTCCAGAAAGCAACGTCTGCAGGCGAAAGTCCCGTTACTCCCTTTGAAATTGAAGTTCCTTTTTTATAATAATTGACATCTATTTCTTTTCCGCTCACTGCTGTATTTGGGTCGTAATAATCAAATTTCACTACTATTTGATGCCCTGTTTTGAGTATATTCTGAATAAAGTAAAAATAATAACCTCTGAAATTCCTGAGAAAAGTATTGCCGAAGTTTTGGGTGGGTTTTACTGAAACTGCATAATTAGCCTGTGGCGGAGAGAAGTTGGGAAACGATAAACCGTTGATTGGTCCAGTCGGGCTCATCGAAGTCATACCGTTGTATATTACATAATCTATAAGTGGATTGTAAACAGACGATGGTTGCGTTCCCCAAATATACTCACCCCTCAAAGTTGTTTTACCCCAGGGAAAATTAAAGCTACATTGTGCATCGAAACCCAGGTATTTTCTGTCCACCTGTGCACCCAGTGTCTGAAGTCTGATATTTTTCACAGAGTCTTTTTTATCAATTCCAAAAAGAGTATCAATAACGAATCCTTTGGTTGTCATATTAGACGCAGTATCCTGGATGATGCCCATTTTAAAGAGATATTTATGGGTAAGACCGGTGCCATCAACATTACTTATATGGTTTAAATACCCATTATAAAAAGAGAATCCGATGCTATAATCAACGAACTTTGATTTGAAAGGATTCGAAATTCGTATTCTGCCAACCATATCCTTATTGGCATCTGTTTCGGTTGCGATGCCATTTCCATTCATCACACCAAAATCAATTCTCAGAAAATTCATACAATTTTTCTCCGGCATTTGAAAAGTAAGAACAGCGCCCAGGTCTTTCTCATAAGGGAAAAGAGTTTGGATCATTCTCGACCTCTCAGGTGTTTCTCTTGAAGAAGATGAATAACCAATTTCATAACCAAACGGCCTGTCCTGTATGCCTGCAGTGAGGCTGAATGCTCCAAGAAATGGCTCTGTGCCTTTCACGTACAAATCCTGCACCCCAATGCTTCTTTCACTTGCATCTACTGAAAAAACTCCTTCTGTATATTTTGTATTATGTGAAATTTTTAAGCGTCCGCTTCTAATCATAAACCTGTTGTTAGACCAACGGCCTACAAAATTACCACCAGCAAAAGTTGCAAAATACGGAGTTGCTCCACCAATAGAATCAGGAATAAAAAAATACTGGTACTGTGCCTGGATGTACCCTGAAATAGTTATTTTTCCTTTGTCAGTACTATCCTTCGTATTTGATTCTGTCTGAGAAAAAGAAACATTTACTCCTGCGAGCATTAGAAAAACAATCAAATAATTTCTCTTCATTTTAAAATTTTTGTTTAGCATAAAATTGATCTCCCCGAAACTCAAAACTCGAAACCTTAAACCATAAACCCTATTTACTGCTTAATAAATCTTGCTTTCATTTCAATCCCCTTTGTACTTTCAGCAACTATAAAATACACTCCTGCTTTCAGTGATGAAGTGTTCACATTTTGTAGGTGCACACCTTTGGTAAAAAATTGAGATGGAATTTCGGAAACAAATTTTCCGTTGATATCAAGAATATGGAAAGCAAGGGATTTCTCTTCGGAGATAAAGAAAACATAAGTTAATTGAGTTGAGCAGGGATTTGGATAGATGCCCAATGTGGATGACATTTCACTTCCAT
>CAISZK010000032.1 GCA_903889915.1 uncultured Bacteroidota bacterium | reverse complement strand
GGGGTTATGAATCTTTACTTGAATGGTATGTGAAAAAGGCTCCACATCTTAATGAACCGCTGTTTACGCGACCCGTACGATCAGTGGTGTGAGAGGCGCACTCCGTCCGGCAATACCGGGCGGAGCCGTCTACTCGATTTACCCCTACGTTACAGTAACGGTACCAAATGGGGGTGAGATATGGAATGGTTGTTCCTCGCAAAATATTACCTGGACAGGATATGGTTCTGCCGGACCATGGAAAGTTGAATATTCTTCAAACAACGGAACATCATGGAGCACGCTTACCAGCGGCACAAGCAATTCTTATTTTACATGGAGTCCGGTGCCAAATGCTGCAGGGACAAATTATCTTGTGCGGGTAACGAGTACCGCCGATGCATTGGTAACAGATGTCAGCAATGCAACATTTACAGTTACACAAAATACAGCCATCATTGTAACATCACCGAATGGAGGAGAAAACTGGCAGGTAGCCAATCCTGCAACGGAATTAATAACATGGACGCAGACAGGAGCCAGCAACTACTATAACATTTATTATTCAATTGACAACGGTTCAACATGGATATCTATCATAACAGACACCTATATCACTTCCAACCAATATACATGGACTATTCCAAATAATCCATCATCGCAGGTATTGGTAAAAGTTGAAGATTATAACAACACCTGTAAATTTGATGTCAGCAATAATCCTTTTACTATACTTGCTCCGACACCTGTTATTACAGTTACATCTCCCAACGGTGGAAATATATTTTATGTAGGAACTTCTTACAACATCTCGTGGACTTCAGCTTATCTCACCTCACCTTATGTAAAAATTGAATATTCCACAAATAACGGCGGCGCCTGGTCCACCATAATAGCCTCGACAAACAATACGGGTTCTTATACCTGGCCTGTTCCAAATACTCCATCTGTTCAGTGTTTGGTAAGAGTGAGTGAGTATGGCATTCCGACAGTTTATGATATCAGCAATGCAGTGTTTTCAATAGTCTATCCTTATGTTACTGTAACATCTCCCAATGGCAGTGAAAACTGGGCAGGATGTGCATCGCAGAATATTACATGGACTGGATATGGTTCAACAGGTCCATGGAAAGTGGAGTATTCGCCGGATAACGGAACAACATGGAGCACGTTGGTGACGAGTACGAGTAATTCATATTACACATGGAGCCCGATACCCAATATCGGAGGCTCTCAATATATTGTCAGGGTTACAAGCACAGCAGATGCATTGGTGACTGATAACAGCAATGCAGTATTCACCGTTACACAAACATTTCCTATCATTATTAATTCACCCAACGGCGGTGAGAACTGGCAGGTAGGAGGGGCGACACACCTGATAACCTGGGCATGGTCAGGAACAAGTAACTATTATAACCTGTACTATTCCATCAACAATGGTTCGACATGGATATCCATCATCTCTGACACATACATCACGAACGGACAATACACCTGGACGATTCCAAATAATCCGTCAACACAATGCCTGGTTAAAGTAGAAGACTATAACAACACCTGTAAATATGATGTGAGCGATGCAGTATTTACCATCTCATCGCCGACTCCATACATTACCGTAACAAGCCCGAACGGAGGAAATATTTTCTATGTGGGAACCGCATATAACATTTCATGGACCTATGGATATCTGTCATCAAGTTTTGTTGTGATAGACTATTCAATCAATAATGGTTCAACATGGAATTCAATAACAGCCTCGGCAAATAATACAGGCTCGTATGCATGGATGGTGCCCAATACACCATCAGCCAATTGCCTGGTACGCGTAAGTGAATATGGTATTCCTTCGGTGTATGATGTAAGCAATGCTGTGTTTAGTATCGTGTATCCTTATGTCACCGTTTCCGTTCCTAACGGAGGAGAGATATGGAATGGTTGCTCATCGCAAAATATAACGTGGACAGGTTATGGTTCAGCCGGACCATGGAAAGTTGAATATTCTTCCAACAACGGAGCCTCATGGAATACGCTTGTCAGCAGCACAAGCAATTCCTATTATACATGGAGCCCTGTTCCGAATTCACCGGGGACCAACTATATTGTGCGGGTTACAAGCACTGCCGATGTGCTGGTTACTGATAACAGCAATGGACCTTTTACAGTTACACAAAACACTGCCATCATTGTGACCTCTCCAAACGGAGGAGAAAACTGGCAGGTTGCAAATCCAACAACCCGATTGATCACATGGACACAAACAGGAGCAAGTAATTACTATGATATTTATTATTCCACTGATAATGGTGCGACCTGGAATACCATCATTACTGATACCTACATAACTTCCAACCAATACACATGGACTATACCGAATACCCCGTCATCACAGGTTTTGGTTAAGGTGGAAGATTACAATAATACCTGCAAATTCGACATCAGTGATGCGATATTCACAATTCAGGCGCCAACACCTATCATCACTGTGACATCGCCTAATGGAGGAAATCTTTTCTATGTGGGAACAGCAAATAACATTACCTGGACTTCACAATATCTGACTTCATCATTTGTGAAAATTGAATATTCCACAGATAATGGCGCAACATGGTCTGTGATCATTACGGCGACAAACAATACCGGCAGCTATAGCTGGACAGCGCCGAATACACCATCAACCCAGTGTCTGGTACGTGTCAGTGAATATGGAATTCCATCAGTTTATGATGTGAGCAATGCGGTATTCAGTATAGTTTCTCCATACATCCTTGTTACATCACCAAATGGAGGGGAAAACTGGAATGGCTGTGTTTCGCAAAATATTACATGGACAGGCTACGGTACAGGAACTGGACCTTATATGGTTGAGTATTCCATTGACAACGGCTTTAGCTGGTCAACACTGACAAGCAGCACAACCAACTCATACTATACATGGTCACCGATACCTAATATCTCATCATCACAGGCGTTGGTCAGGGTAAGTCTGGCATCCAATTCTTCATTGAATGATGTGAGCAATGCCGACTTTAATTTAAATACCCAGATCTATATTATCATCAATTCTCCCAATGGTGGTGAAAACTGGCAGGTTGGTAATCCTGCAACAAGAACCATTACATGGGCAAGTGCGAATGTGAGCAATTATTATAATCTGTACTATTCCAACAATGGTGGAACGACATGGACCACTATCATCACCGATACTTATATTACCTCAAACCAGTATGTATGGACAGTTCCAAATGATCCGACAAACAATGCGCTTATCAAAATTGAGGATTATAACAATACCTGTAAATATGATATCAGCGACGCACCATTTAAAATTCTGGCCCCTACGCCTGCCATTACCGTAACTTATCCAAATGGCGGACAAACATTGTATGGTTACAACACAGCAAACATAACCTGGACTTCTGCCTACCTGGCTTCGAGCTTTGTGAAAATAGAATACTCAATTGACAGCAGTGCAACATGGGTGGTGATAGCCGGTTCAACCAACAACACAGGCTCCTATTCATGGACAGTTCCAAACATCTCAACCACCAAAGCATTGATACGCGTAACAGATTTTGGTAACAACGCTACTTATGATATCAGCGATGCTGTCTTTTCAATAAAACCGGCTGTGATCATAACAGCACCCAATGGAGGAGAAAACCTTGGAGGATGCACGGTAACTACCATCACATGGGTTGGAGAAGGAACTTCAGGAACTTATCAGCTGCAATATTCCATCAATGGAGGAAGTACCTGGAATACCATCGTCAGTCAGTCATTCACAGGAGGACCGAATTATTCATACAACTGGACCTTGCCAAATACTCCTTCCAACTATTGTCTCGTAAAAGTGACAAATACCGGAAATACAAATAAAGTTGATCAGAGTGATGCTGTCTTTAATATAACACCAACCATTACTGTCACAAATCCGAACAATGGAGGAAGCTACCTTGTTGGCTCGACCATGAATATTACCTGGACTGCACAGGGAGTTTCGAATTACTACAATATAGAATATACAACGAATGGCGGGACTACATGGAATAGCATAGTGTTTAATAGTTACATTACAACAAATTCTTATAGCTGGACAATTCCGAATGCACCATCAACAAACTGTTACATCCGCGTGACAGATTATAACAGTAGCTGTAAACAGGATCAAAGTGATCTTGCATTTACCATTGCTGCAGCACCGGCAGCTATAACAGTAACATCACCAAATGGTGGCGAGAACTGGACTGTTTGTTCAACACACAATATTACCTGGAGCGCAAACAGTACTTCCGGTTCGTTTAAAATTGAGTATTCAGCCAACAATGGAACTTCATGGAGTACAGTTACGACCAATTATGCCAGTTCAAATGGCATTTATAGCTGGGTATTGCCGGCAACACCGACCATACAGGGTTTGATACGTGTTTCGGATTATTCCAATGGAGCACTGATTGATCAGAGCAATTCCGTATTTACAATTTCAGCATTGTCAGCACCGGGAACAATATCGGGAAATACGACGGTTTGCCAATCATCGTCACAAACATATTCTGTACCATTGGTGACAGGATCTACCTCATATACATGGACGCTGCCTGCCGGATGGACGGGTATTTCAACATCAAACCTTATCAATGTTGTTGCAGGTGCAACGAGCGGTAATATCAGTGTTGTGGCTAACAATGCTTGTTCAAGCAGTAGTGTTTCAGTTTTGGCAGTAGCAGTTACACCTTTACCTTCATCACCCGGAGCAATTACAGGTAATATTTCACCATGTTCAGGGATTACACAAACATACACTATCACAAGTGTGACAGGTACAACTTCATATTCATGGTTGCTTCCTTCGGGATACAGTGGCTCTTCAACAACCAATTCCATCAACGCAATTATCGGAAGCAATGCAGGGGTGATACAGGTCTTTGCACTCAATTCCTGCGGGTCCAATGGAAATTCATCATTGACGATAACACCGGGTGGAAGCAGTCTGCCTTTGTTGCCGGGAAATATATCGGGCACAACTGCACCCTGTGTTGGAAGTACACAAGTTTATAGCATAACTCCGGTTTCAGGAGCAACCACTTATACCTGGACATTGCCTTCAGGCTGGTCAGGTTCTTCATCAACAAATAGTATTTCGACCACTGTTGGCAACGCGGGTGGCACTATCAGTGTTACTGCAAACAATTCCTGCGGATCTTCGCCGATACAAAATCTGACAGTTACTGTTTCATCGGTACCTGTTCAACCCGGAACGATAACCGGCAATATTTCAGTTTGTCTGAATTCAGCAAATGTTTACTCAATAGCTGCTGTAAGCGGCGCTTCAAATTACACATGGACGCTGCCGACAGGATGGACAGGATTGTCAACTTCAACTTCTATCAATGCTACGGCAGCAGGTATCAGTGGGAATGTTCAGGTCACTGCAAATAACGGATGTGGAGCATCAGTTCCCAGGACCCTTGCTGTGACAGTGAATAGTCCTGTTACCCCGGCAGTAAGTATTGTTGTGTCACCAACCGGACCTATATGCGGAAATGCCAGTGTTACATTTACTGCTACACCTGTCAATGGAGGCACACCTGCATATCAGTGGATAAAGAACAATGTTGCTGCAGGAACCAACAGTCCTACATACAATGCTTCAAGCTGGAATGTCAACGATACCATTTGGGTTATGCTCACTTCAAATGTATCCTGTGTGACAACTCCGATTGTTCTTTCAAACAAGATAGGGCTTAATGTCACTCCTGTTGTGACTCCAACGATCACAATTTCTACCAATAGTACTTCTATCTGTAGCGGACAAAGTGTGACTTTCAATTCTGTTATTAACGGGGGAGGCTCAGCTCCTGCATATCAGTGGAAGAAGAATGGCTCGAATATCAGTGGAGCAACAGCATCTTCATACACTACCAGTACCATTATTAACGGAGATATTTTCACATGTACACTTGTTTCAAATGCGGGATGTGCTTCACCAGTAAGCACAACCTCGAATTCGCTTACGATGACAGTTTCCAATAATTTTGTACCATCTGTTACGATCTCTGCTTCACCAACGGGTTCTATTTGCGCAGGCACTTCTGTTACGTTTACTTCAAATCCGACAAACGGAGGTTCGACACCAGTTTACAACTGGACGTTGAATGGTGTTTCAGTCGGAAGCAGCAGCAGTTATATTACTTCGGCATTAAATAATAATGACTCTGTCAAATGTTACCTTACTTCAAGTTTAGCTTGTGTATCACCAGCTACTATTGTATCCAACAAAATAACAGAAACTGTTAATCAAAATGTGACTGCAGTAGTAAATATCAGCGCTGATAACAATCCTATTTGCATCGGGCAGACAGTTACATACACTGCATTGCCGGTTAATGGCGGAACTTTGCCAACCTACCAATGGAGAAAAAACAGTGCGATCATTGGAGGAGCAACATCTTCCACATATTCTACTTCCACAATTGCAAATGGTGATGTTTTTGACGTTGTCATGACCTCGAATTATTCTTGTTTGCTGAAAGCAAAGGATACTTCAAATGCAATTACGATGGCGGTTTCATCAAGTGTTACGCCCAGTGTTGTCATTACGATATCTCCAAACGATACTGTTTGCAGCGGGACTACTGCTGTATTCACGGCAACACCATTGAATGGCGGCTCATCGCCTTCTTATCAATGGAAAAAAAACGGAGCAAACATTGGAGGTGCAACAGCAGCTACCTATTCGTCGTCAACCCTTGCTGATGGAGATTTGATCACTGTTGTAATGTCATCAAATGCTTCATGCGCCTCACCGACAACTGCCACATCGAATACGATAGCAATACGGGTTTTTGCAAACACTACTGCCAGTGTCAGCATTACAGGAAATCCTGTAAGCCCTGTCTGTACCGGCACGGGTGTGACTTTCACTGCAACCCCTGTTAATGGTGGTGCTTCACCGGCATTTCAGTGGAAGTTAAATGGATCAATTATACCCGGGGCAACATCTGCCAGTTATGCTGCACCATCTGTTTCGAATGGTGATCAGATAATTGCCCTGATGAATACCAGCCAAATGTGTGCGACACCATCAACTGCAACTTCAAATACGCTAACCTATAATGTCAATTCAATTCCATTAACACCGGGAAGTATAACAGGAAATACATCAACATGCGAAAGTGTTATCAATACATATTCTGTAACTCCGGTCAGCGGTGCCACTTCTTATACATGGACATTGCCTTCGGGATGGACAGGTACGTCAACTTCCAGCTCGATCAATGCTACCGCTGGTTCCGCAAGCGGAAATATTACTGTTACTGCTAATAATTCCTGTGGTTCATCTTCTGCACAAACACTGGCAATTACCGTAAGTCCATTACCAATATTACCGGGTACAATTACAGGCAATGCTACAGTTTGCTCGGGAACATCAAATACATATTCGATCTCGCCTGTGACGTATGCGACTTCTTATACATGGACTTTGCCTACAGGATGGACGGGAACATCAACAACGACCAGTATTGCAACAACAGCAAGTTCAACAGGTGGAAATATTACTGTTAAAGCCAATAATGCATGTGGTTCATCAGCTTTACAAACATTGGCTGTTACGGTGAATTCGATACCAGCAACACCGGGTTCAATTTCAGGCAATACAAGTGACTGTTCAAGTACATCGAATACTTATTCCGTCTCTGCAGTCAGTGGTGCGACTTCTTATACCTGGACACTACCTGGCGGATGGTCAGGAACGTCAACTACAACGAGCATTATTACCACTTCCAATTCAACAGGCGGGAATATTACTGTTACCGCCAATAATTCCTGTGGCTCTTCAGTTGCCCAGACATTGGCAGTTTCTGTAAGTTCTATACCTGTAACACCGGGAACAATAACCGGTAATACAACTACATGCCAGGCTGCAGTGAATACATATTCAGTTACTCCTGTCAGTGGCGCTACATCATACACATGGACGTTGCCTTCAGGCTGGACAGGAACTTCTACTACAAGTTCGATCACAGCAACGGCAGGTTCAACAAGTGGAAATGTAATTGTTATAGCCAATAATGTTTGTGGCTCTTCTTTGCCTCAAACTCAGGCAGTCACTGTAAATCCAATACCTGCTCAACCGGGAATAATTACAGGTAATGCAACTGTATGTTCAGGAACATCGAACACCTATTCAATTTCACCGGTTACCTATGCCACCTCCTATACCTGGGTATTGCCTTCAGGCTGGACAGGAACTTCCACCACGACCAGCATTGCTACAATAGCAGGATCATCAGGTGGCAGCATCACAGTCAAAGCAAATAATGGCTGTGGTTCTTCAACTGTTCAAACATTTGCCGTAACAGTGAATTCTGTACCGGCAACTCCGGGCGCTATCAGTGGTAATGCAAGTATCTGTTCAGGATCATCGAACACATATTCCATCACTGCAGTAAGCGGAGCAACCTCATATACCTGGACTTTGCCGGGTGGATGGTCAGGAAGTTCTACAACAACAAGTATTGCTACGACTTCAAATACCACAGGAGGTAATATTACTGTAATTGCAAATAATGGATGTGGCAATTCAGGATCACAGATTTTGGCAGTTACTGTAAGTTCAATACCGGCAACACCAGGAAGTATTACAGGAAATACAACAACCTGCCAGACTGCTGTAAATACATATTCTGTAACGCCGGTCAGCGGTGCCACCTCATATACCTGGACTTTGCCGGGAGGATGGACAGGATCTTCAGTTACAAGTTCTATCAATGCAACAGCAGGTTCAGCAAGCGGAAATGTTACGGTAGTTGCAAATAATTCCTGTGGCTCTTCATCAGCGCAATCTTTGGCTGTTACAGTAGATCCTATACCTGTTCAACCGGGAACAATTACCGGAAATGCAACAGTTTGTTCAGGAACATCAAATACCTATTCAATTTCGACAGTCAATAATGCAACATCCTATACATGGACATTGCCATCAGGATGGACAGGTACATCAACCACAACAAGCATTGTTACAACAGCAGGATCAGCAAGTGGAAATATTACCGTTACTGCTAATAATGCATGTGGTTCTTCATCAGTACAAACTTTGGTGATCACTGTTAATTCAGTTCCGGCAACACCTGCCGCAATAAGTGGGAACGTAAGTATTTGTTCTAATTCATCAAATACTTATTCCATAACTACTGTCAGCGGAGCAACTTCTTACACATGGAACCTTCCTGCAGGATGGTCGGGTAGTTCAACAACAACAAGTATTACTACAATTTCAAATATCAGCGGAGGGAATATTACTGTCACGGCAAACAATTCATGTGGTTCATCAGGAATACAGACTTTGGCTGTAACTGTCAGTACCATTCCTGCAACACCTGGTGTTATCAGTGGCAATACGACAACATGTCAGACTGCTGTAAACACTTACTCAGTTTCACCGGTTAGCGGAGCAACATCCTATACATGGACAATGCCTTCAGGGTGGACAGGGTCTTCTGTAACCAATTCAATTAATGCAACAGCAGGTTCTTCAAGCGGAAATGTTACCGTGGTTGCCAACAATGCATGTGGTTCATCGGCAGCTCAAAATTTGGCTGTAACTGTGAATCCAACGCCAGCCCAGCCAGGAACAATAACCGGAAATGCGACTATTTGTTCAGGCACATCTAATACCTATTCAATATCAGCTGTGCCTAATGCAACATCCTACACTTGGACATTGCCATCAGGGTGGTCAGGAACTTCCAACACAACAAGCATCAGCGCAATTGCAGGTGCAGCCGGCGGAAACATTACTGTGAAAGCAAATAATGCCTGTGGTTCATCTGTTGTACAGACATTGGCAGTTACAGTAAATGCAGCGCCATCAACACCGGGAAACATTTCAGGAAATATTTCCATTTGCTCTGGAACTTCCAATACTTATTCAATAACTTCAGTGAGCGGTGCAACTTCATACACCTGGACATTGCCGGGCGGATGGGCAGGTTCTTCGACAACGACAAGCATTAATGCCACTTCTAATTCAACAGGTGGAAATATTAGTGTTACAGCAGATAATTCATGTGGATCTTCATCACCACAAACATTGGCTGTTACTGTTAACTCTGTACCTGCGACTCCAGGAAATATTACAGGAAATACAACCACTTGTCAATCTGTTGCAAATACCTATTCTGTTATTCCTGTCAGTGGGGCTACTTCTTACACATGGTCATTGCCGACAGGATGGACAGGATCATCAGTTTCAAGTTCAATTACCGCAACGGCAGGAACAGTAACTGGCAATATCACTGTAACAGCCGTAAATTCCTGTGGAAATTCTGCCCCTCAAACTTTGGCTGTAACTGTGAATAATTTGCCGTCTCAACCGGGTTCAATTTCAGGAAACACAATAATATGCTCAGGAACATCCAACACTTATACCATCTCACCGGTAAGCGGAGCAACATCCTACACATGGACAATGCCGTTTGGGTGGACAGGCACTTCGACAACGACAAGTATTGGAACCACAGCAAGTGCTACAAGTGGAAATCTTACTATTACTGCAAATAACTCCTGCGGAGCATCAACATTCCAGTCACTGGCAGTTACCGTTAACACAATACCTGCAACACCCGGAGTTATTAGCGGAAATGCAAGTATTTGTTCCGGTTCATCGAATATTTATTCCATTATTCCTGTAAGCGGAGCAACATCCTACACATGGACATTGCCTTCAGGCTGGTCGGGAACTTCAACTTCTGCGAGCATTACAACTTCTGCCAACTCAACAGGAGGTTCAATTTCTGTGACAGCTAACAATGGTTGCGGAAATTCAACTGCTTCAACTTTGCCAATTACTGTAAATACCATACCTGCGACAGCGGGAACAATCAGTGGTAATGCGACACCTTGTAACGGAGTCACGGAAGTTTACAGCATCGCTCCTGTTAGCGGCGCTACTTCTTATTCATGGACATTGCCTGCAGGTTTTACAGGTTCTTCAGCTACGAATACAATAAGTGTTCTTACAGGAAGTAATCCCGGAACAATTCAGGTTTATGCGGATAATTTATGCGGTTCAGGTGGAGCAACATCGTTGCTTATTTCTCCAAATGGAAACACTGTTCCTTTACAGCCGGGTATTATTACAGGAGCGACTACATCGTGTTCAGGTGGGACACAAATATACAGCATAGTTACAGTTCCGGGTGCTACGTCCTATACATGGACATTACCCAATGGCTGGACAGGAACTTCTACAACAGAATCAATATCGGTGACAACAGGAAATTCGGGTGGTACAATTAGCGTTACTGCAAATGATGCCTGTGGCTCTTCACCTGCTCAGACTTTACCTGTAACAATAAATACAATACCTGCAACTCCGGGAACAATTACTGGTTCTACCAGTGTTTGCTCAGGATCTTCATATACATATTCAGTGACACCGGTTAGCGGAGCTACATCCTATACCTGGACGCTGCCTGCAGGTTGGAATGGAACTTCTGCAACGAATTCCATCACTGCTACAGCAGGAATTACGGGAGGTAATTTAACTGTTACTGCAAATAACACCTGTGGTAATTCTGCGCCGAACACACTGAGTGTAACAGGACATAATCCCACAGCGCCAACGGTAACCGTTAATGGAGGGGATATTACTTCTACAAGTGCTACAGGCAATCAATGGTATTATCAGGGAAATCCAATATCAGGAGCAACAAATCAAAATTATACTGTTGCTCAAAATGGTTTGTATTTCGATCTATATACTGATGCTTTTGGCTGTTCAGTTTCGTCTGATACCATCAATTATGTATGGGTTGGTATTGCCGAAAACAATGTTCAGGAGAATCTGTCTGTTTATCCAAACCCGAATAACGGAGAATTTACTATTGATTGGACAGGACCTGCTTCAGGAAAAATTAAAATTGCAATTTACTCATCCCTCGGTGAGATTGTTTATACCAAGGAAATGATCAATGAATCCAAGCCTGTTATTATAGATTTATTGACGGCTGCTCAGGGAGTATATTTACTACAGGCTACTTCGGCTTACTCAACAATTACAAAGAAGCTTATTGTGCGGTAATACACACTGCATGGTCTGAAAAGTTAAACGGCATGGTGTTATTTCATCATGCCGTTTTTTTTTACAAAATATCCGTGGATTCTAAAATTGTAATAGTGTGGAAAATTTCACAAAGATTGGTTTTGCAATATACCTGAAGCAACCGGAATTGAATTATTTTTTCTGATGAATCAAATTCAGAAAGCTTGTTGGAATGGGTGTTTCGAAATGCATCTGTTCACCTGTGATAGGGTGGTTGAATGTAAGCGATAATGCATGAAGTCCCATACGCCTGATAGGGTTTACAGTTGAACCATACTTCTTGTCTCCAACAATGCTGTGTTTGATATCCTGCATGTGAACGCGAATCTGGTTCTTTCTGCCGGTGTCAATTTTTACTTCGAGAAGACTAAATTCTTCATTGTGTTTGATGAGTTTGTAATGAGTGATGGCTTTCTGCCCACCATTATCCCAATTGTAGGAATACATGATCAACGCTTTGCTTTCCTTCAACCATGAAATGATTGTGTCTTCTTCTTTTTCAACGATACCTTCAACCAATACTGAATACCTTCGGTCAACTATGGCTTTCTGCCAGTCGTTTTGAAGTTTCTCCTGAACGGCAATGCTCTTTGCAAACATCATTACTCCCGAAGCGTCTTTATCCAGGCGATGAACAATGTAAACCCGGTTTTTCGGGTGTGTCTTTCTGATATGTTCCGTGAGGATGAAGTAAGCCGTCAGTTGTCTTTCTTTGTTTGTTGCTATGGACAGCAGTCCTGCTTCTTTTTCGATTACGATGATATGCTCGTCTTCAAACAAAATTTTGACACCATGATAACGTGTTTTTTCTTCAGGTTTGCCGGAAAATATTTTTATTACTTGTCCTTTTTGCAGAGGAAAATTATACTGAGTCTGAATTTGGTTGTCAACAGAAACAAGACGACGGACAAGTATTGATTTGATATTGTTGCGGCTTTTACCCTGTATGTTTTCAATTAAAAATTTAAGCAGTTCGGTCGGCTCAGTGACTGTGAACAGGTTTTTTTTATTTTTTACTTCCATCATTTCAATTTTCTCACAACAATTAAAGATACTATTTGCATTTACTGTTTACACTCAACACATAGTTTTTGATGACATCAATTTTAACAGCAGTCTCGTAGCCTTCAAAACCTTTCAGGTCATTATAGGTGATCCTTTCTTTATATTGTTTGATGAATTCTGATGAAAGCGGTAAATAGGACCAATGCCATTTTTCTTCTTCATACCCGGATGTTCTTGCACTGTCTTTGGCAGTATATGGTTGATAAAAACCATAAACAGCAGCATTTTTTGTAAGCCAATTGTAAAATTTTTCTCCCGTTTCAGTTTTGTAATATGCCAGTTCCATGCTGTTCATGTCAATGTCCGTTCCCCAATGATGACGTGATGTGCCGGGCATGGAGCTGTATTTTAAAACATATTTTGAACGTTCAACAGGATCAGGGTAGGAGGTGGCAATGTTTTTACCGTAATACAATGATCTGCCTGTCCATTTTCCTTCCCATATTCCTTTTTGTTCCCAGAAGGTTCTTGTTGAAGAAAGAATGCAAAGTGTTATTCCGTCTTTCTTAGCCGCATTGAACATTTTAATAAATGCAGCATAGGCTTCTTTGCGCATATAGTTGCCGCTTTTTGCTGCATATTTAGCATCAATGGCTGCGAAATTTGTGTCTTTTGAAGGTGTGATTTTACCTAAAAGATGCGCTTTGCTGATAGTGTCTTTTTTTGCTACAACAGATTTTGATTTGCTGCTATCTTTAGCTGATCTGTTATCAACTTTATTATCTGCATTCGTTGGATTGCAGTACTGACAACTGAGAGCGAAGATTGAAATAATAAGTGTAACTAAAAAATATTGCAGTGTAGGTTTCTTCTTATGCGTGTTGAATTTCATTAGAAATTGTATAGTGTGTTTAAATGTTCCACTCGATAACTTTATTGCCTGATGTAAGTACTTTTTTAACGGCAAGCATAATATGGATTGCTGTCATTCCATATTTTTCCATCAGTTCCGAAGGTTGCCCTGATTCTCCGAAGCAATCGTTCATGCCGATAAATTCAATGGGTACAGCATAATTCTTTGCGACCACTTCGGCAACAGCGCTTCCAAATCCGCCACATATCTGATGCTCTTCCGCTGTGACAATAGCTCCTGTTTCTTTTGCAGCCTGTATGATGATGTCCTGATCAATGGGTTTTATTGTATGGATGTTAATTACCCTTGCATGAATATCTTCTTTCTCCAAAGCATAGGCAGCTTCGAGGGCTTCCCACACCAAATGTCCGGTTGCAATAATTGTAACATCAGTTCCATCCTTTAGTAATTGACCTTTTCCTGTTTCAAATGGAGTGGTCTCATCAGTAAAATCAGGCATAGGTTCACGGCCATACCTGATGTAAACCGGCCCTTTTAATTCATTTAAAGCTGCAATGGTAACAAGCCTTGTCTGTGTAGCATCACATGGTGAAATTACAGTCATGTTTGGTAACACACGCATCACTGCGATATCTTCCAAAGCCTGATGTGTGGCTCCGTCGGGACCAACAGATATGCCGGCATGAGCCCCACCAATAACAATATGAAGGTTGTTGAAGCAAACGGAGACTCTTATCTGGTCAAGTGTGCGCATTGAAGCAAATGCACTGTATGTTGCAAACACAGGGATTTTGCCTGATAATGCAAGTCCTGCAGCCACGCCTACACAATTTTGTTCAGCGATTCCAAGAGAATAAAAGCGCCTGGGAAACTTTTCTGCAAAAGGACTCACTTTCACCGAAGCTGTGATGTCAGCGCCCAATGCAACAATAAGCGGGTTGGCTTCACCTGCCTGCAGCAGCCCTTCGCCAAAACCAACACTGGTTGCAACATTGCCTCTGTTTATTAATTGCTTCTCAGGCATAAGAGTTTGTTTTTGCAAAAGTAAGCAAAAGATGGAGAGTTATTGATAAAAAATTATCGTGGTTGTTTAGCAGTGAAGGGTTATTCTCAATGAATTTATTGAAATACAAAATGTAAAAATCAGGGTATTTGAAATAAAATTGTGTTCAAATTCCCTGGAAGTACCAATACTTGCCGGGTTATTTGTAAAGTTCCTATGCGGAAAGTTGCTTAATGAAATCTTCGGCTTCTTCTTTTGACGGAGCTTTGCCATGCCAGCGAAAATCATCTTCAATGCTTTTAACTCCTCTGCCCATCTTTGTTCTTGCAATGATCACGGTAGGACGGAACACGCTTTGTTTTGCATCTTCACAGGTTTTAATAATATCCGTATAGCTGTGTCCATCACATTCAAAAACATCCCAACCGAAAGCCTTCCATTTTTCTCTGAGTGGTTCCAATTCCATTACTCTTGATGTCTTGCCATCAATCTGGCAGTTGTTGCGGTCAACGATTGCAGTAATGTTGTTCAATTTATAATGTGCAGCACTCATAGCAGCTTCCCATATACTCCCTTCCTGCAATTCACCATCGCCATGAATGCTGTAAACATGCCAGTTTTTTTTATCTGCTTTTGCACACAGCGCCATTCCAACAGCAACAGATAATCCCTGTCCAAGTGAACCTGCAGACAATTCAAGACCGGGCAAACCATGATCTCTTGCAGGGTGTCCCTGCAATCGTGAGTTCAATTTTCGCAAACTCAGCAATTCATCTTTTGCGAAATATCCTGCTTCAGCTAAAGTGGCATATAATACCGGTGCAACATGGCCTATTGACAAGATCAGCCGGTCACGCTCGGACCATTGCGGATTTTTAGGCTCATGGTTCAGGACATTAAAATAGAGGCTGGCGAAAATATCGGCAAGGCCAAGAGATCCTCCCGTATGCCCTGATCCGGCTTCAGCTATCATATGAACCACATTTATTCTGATACTGCGGGCCAACTGCTGTAAATCCTTAACTGAAGATGTTTTTGTCACTGTGTAATGTTAATTAAATAATAAAAGTTTCAGAAAATATTCCATATCGTATAAGGTCAATAGAATCCACAATCTTTAAGATTATTTATTGAAAACAAAAGTAATGTTTTTTAAACAGTCAGGGCTTTTTCAATCTTAAAATTAAACAAACAAAATTATAAATCTTTGGAAATAAAGTTGACCTGAGTTTTTAATAAAAGATTTACTGAGAGTTTTAGTTTACTGACGATTTTACGAGGTCATGCAGAAACTACTTTCCGAACTTAGATTTTTACTTTTCTAAGTTAGAAAAGTAGTGAACTCTTTTCGGAAAGTAAAAATCTCCTGCTCTTTTTACCAATTTTTTGATCCGGGATTATTGACTTCTCCAAACTTTTACATTTCACATTTTCCTGTTTTGCATTTTACATTTTTTTTGATTTTACATTTTACATTTTTCCGTTTTACATTTTATATTAATAAACAATGACCAATAACAACTGGCTAAAAACCATCAATGGCAATAGAAAGGAAACAATATTTTATTTAGTAATGACATTGGCTGTTCTATTAAAAACAGTGCATATTGAGGATGTTCAAAAAAGTGTGTCAAAAAGGAAAAACAATTTTAATTTTGACACATGAAAAAAGGAAAAAGAAAAATGTCACCGCGATTAGAAGAACTAATACCAGATGAAAAGAAAAGAGCAGAAATAGTGAGTAGGCTGTACAATGGGGAT
>CAISZK010000031.1 GCA_903889915.1 uncultured Bacteroidota bacterium | reverse complement strand
TGGGCCGGTTATTCCGTCAGCACCGGTTGGACCGGTTGCTCCATTCGTTCCATTGATACCATTCGTACCGTTTATACCATTCGTACCATTTATACCATTCGTTCCATTAGCTCCTGTTGGACCTTGCATTCCCTGGGGGCCGGTAGCTCCATTAATTCCAGCCGGACCGGTTAATCCTGTTGGACCGGTTACTCCATTCGTTCCATTCGTACCGTTTATCCCATTCGTTCCATTAGCTCCTGTTGGACCTTGCATTCCCTGGGGGCCGGTAGCTCCATTAATTCCAGCCGGACCGGTTAATCCTGTTGGACCAGTTACTCCATTCGTTCCATTCGTACCGTTTATCCCATTCGTTCCATTAGCTCCTGTTGGACCTTGCATTCCCTGGGCGCCATTTGTTCCATTAGTACCGTTTATTCCATTAGCTCCTGTTGGTCCTTGTAAACCTTGAGCGCCTGTAGCGCCAGTTACACCTTGTATGCCCTGTGCACCTGTGATTCCTTGTATGCCCTGAGCTCCCGTAGCACCTGTTGTTCCGGTTACACCCTGGATACCTTGTATTCCTTGTGCACCTGTTGCGCCGGTTATACCTTGTATGCCTTGTGTTCCGGTTGCACCTGTTGCACCAGCTATACCTTGTATTCCTTGTGCACCTGTAGCACCTGTTATACCTTGTATCCCCTGGATACCTTGGATACCTTGGGCTCCTGTATTACCTTGTATTCCCTGAGCACCTGTGATACCTTGAATTCCCTGTGGACCTGTCGCACCGGTAACACCATTAGTACCGTTTGTGCCGTTAGTTCCTCCCAATCCATTAAGTCCGGCCGGACCCTGAGGACCGGTTGATCCTGTTACACCTTGTATTCCCTGTATGCCCTGAGCACCTGTAGCGCCGGTTACACCCTGAATGCCCTGAACGCCTGTTGCACCTGTTGCACCGGTTATTCCATGCACACCCTGAGCGCCTGTTGCACCAGTGGCTCCAGTTACACCCGGGATACCCTGAGTGCCTGTGGCACCATCAGCGCCTGTTGGCCCTGTTGCGCCTGCAGTGCCTGAACTGGCAGCATACATGGCAAAGGGTACGGTGAGCAATTGTGCAGTACCCATATCAGAATATGTGGAACCGCCTGAAGGATCCATTTCAACTTTTAACCAGTAGTCTCCTGCACTCCATTGAATGGAATTAAAGACACCGGAAATTGCTGTCCCCTGTCCTAATTTAACTGTAAATAACCCAAACTGATTGGTGGTCGCCGTCTGAGTTTCTTTGTAAACAACAGTTCCTGTTGAGCTTCCCAGCAAAATGGAAAACCTCAAACCAATTGCATGACTAGCTATCAGATGGCCTGATGCGTCACGCGCTACTGCCTGGTAATTGAATGCCTGTGGCACTTGTGCAAGCAAATTTGTCAATGGACAGATGAATAATAACATTGCTATTATTCGTGTAATTGTTTTTTTCATAAGCATTATTTTAATTTAACTGTTTGGTGTAATTTGATAAGGATTATTATTAAAAAAATTAATTGAAATTCGTTGTTAGTATTCAAGGTTTATTTTATGATAGGATATTACTGTTTCTCCTTTTAAATTAAGGGTTGCAAGTTCCAGCATATACATTCCCTGGCTGTAATGGCTAATATCTAAATTCATGGTGTTAAGACCCTGAAGCTGCGAAACCTTTTGGCTAAGCACTACCTGACCTACCATGTTATAAAGTTTTATAGTAGATTCCGAATTACCATTGTTGTAGTAATTCAGGGTAATGCTGCCAGTGGTTGGATTTGGAAAAATAAGCACACCCGAATCGTCCTGGGCGGTTTCAATAATACCCACATTATAATCCTCAGGTTGCTGAAAACCCTGCGTTAGAAAATTATTTGCGGTTGAGAATGTTTGCACCATCGTCATCTCAGCCACCGTGAATGAAAGTGAGGCTGAAGCCGAGGTAAAGTAACCTCCCGAAGAAGAAATTACAGTAGGACTTAGTGTTTGTGCACTGCCTGCTACAGAGGCTAAGACAAACGCAATAAACAAAGCAATTTTTAGATTTTTTTTCATAGTCATTAAATTTAAAGTTTATTTAAGATAGGTTATTATTATTATTTTTGGTTATTCAATTTCATTGATGCGATACCTGAAAGTCATAATAAGAAAATTGAGACTGGTTTATTTATTTTCCAATTTATCAAGTCTTGCTTTTAAAGCATCAATTTCCTTTTGTTGTGCTTCGATCAGTTTCTGTTGTTCAGCATTCAGTTTGGTCAACTGCTGAATTCCGATAAGGGCAACGCCGCTGGGGTCAACAGTACTGATGTGTTTGTTGTCAATGCCAGTATTGAATAATTCAAAGAATTGTTCGGCAAAAGGACCAATGTGATATTCGGAGGTTTCTTTGTATTTCCATCTCTCAACATTGAGCAGACTGATCTTTTTGAGAACATCGGCTCCATCCACTTTGGTAATGCTGTCTTTTAATGAACGGGAAGAAGTGTTTGTCCATGTACCTCCAACAGTGAGGTAGGCACCATTTCCATTTGTAGATACTGAACCTACTACAAATGCTTTGGAGGTTGTTGGTGCTGCACCAAAACCCCAACCCTTAACTTTACCATTTCCAATGATCACCTGATTATCACCGGTATTTAATGTATGGCTAATTCCATAACCCAACATAGTTACATTGGTGCGAGCTACACTAGGACTGGAACGATCTCCAATAAATGTACACTGATTGAAATTCACTGTAGTTGATGTTTTTCCCGCGGCAAAACCAACAACAGTATTATCATTTCCTGAAATATTATAATAAAGTGCATCAGCACCTATTACAGTATTTCCTGATCCTGAATTGTTTGAATAAAGAGAACCATATCCATCAGAAACATTAAAACATCCTGTAGTATTTGAATAAAGAGTATAAACACCATTTGCAGTATTTCTGATTCCTGTAGTATTGGAATAAAGTGCCGCATAACTATTTGCAGTATTATCATATCCTGTTGTATTTGAATAAAGTGCTCTATCACCATTGGCTAAATTACGTTCTCCTGATGTATTTGAATAAAGTGCCTCAAAACCATTGGCTGTGTTATATGCCCCAGTATTATTTTTATAAAGGGAAAAACTCCCAATAGCAGTATTAGCAAATCCTACAGTATTATAATTAAGTGCACCATAACCACTTGCAGTGTTATAGTTTCCGGTGGTATTGCTATATAGGGCATGACTTACTGCAGTGTTATAAATCCCTGTTGTATTATAATAAAGTGCACCCCATCCACATGCAGTATTGGCAGATCCAGTTGTATTATTATAAAGTGCACCATTACCATCTGCAGTACTATAATTTCCAGTAGAATTATGGTAAAGTGTGCCTTCACCACTTGCTGTGTTATAAGCTCCAGAAGTATTATAATAAAGCGAACCCCAACCATTGGCAGTATTAGCATTTCCTAAGGTATTGTAATAAAGTGCACCATAACCATTAGCAGTATTATCATTTCCAATAGAATTAGAATAAAGTGCACCATATCCAATGGATGTATTAAAAGCTCCTGTGGAATTGGAATAGAGAGATTTATTTCCAATAGCTGTATTATAATTACCGCCGGTGTTAGAAAAAAGCGCCTTATTACCTATTCCTGTATTGGAATTACTTAAATTGCTATTGCCAGCCTGGTAACCAAAGAAAGTTGTGCCCGAAGGATCAATTCTTCCTGCTTTTAAATTGTTTACTTTAAAATTAAGAGCTACGTTATCGATCGTTCCAATAAAATTAACGCCATCAACAGTAGAACTGTTTCCACCAAGCAACCATGGATCTCCGGGACTAACAACATCATCAAGCCCATCATTTCCATTGGTTGCAATTTTGGTTCGTGCAACTTCTGAACCTGTGGAATTCCCTGAATGTGCTGCATACATTGCATAAGGAACAGACAGTAATTGTGATGTTCCCATATCTGCATAATCGGAAGCTCCTTTTGTATCCATTTCAACTTTTAACCAGCATGCACCAGCACTCCAGTCAACTTTACTGAACAATCCTGTTACCGGTATTCCCATTCCGAGTTGTGCTGAAAATAAACCAAATTGATTGGTAGTATCCTTTTGGATTTCCTGATAAACAAGCACTCCGGTTGAACCTCCCTGTAAAATTGAGAACCTTAAAGAAATTACCTGATTGGCGATAACTTTTCCCGAGGCATCTTTTGCTACTGCCTGGTAATTGAATGCCTGCGGCACCTGTGCATCAAGCTTTGACCATGAGATAATGAATAATAGCACTGCTATAACCTGTGTAATTGTTTTTTTCATAAGATGTTATTTTAAAAGGTATTTGTTATTGATTTTATTGTTGCAATATAATTTCAACTTAATAAACCAACTGCTGCTTCTCTGAAAGTAAAGCTGGATATTATTAAAATGTAATTTTGAGTCTGCTCAGTTAAGTCCTTTTTCTGCCGCAAAGGCTCAAAGACTCGAGGTTTCGCAAAAAAATTGTAATTACTTTTCAATGCTTTGCGGATCTTGGTGTCTTTGGGTCTTAGCGGCATTTTTGTATTTTTTTTCTTTTCAGTGTGGACTCAATTTTAGAATTTTGTTTTAGTGTAAATTAATGCCTAATATTAAATAGTATTAAAAATTTTACAGGCTTATAGAAATCAGAAAGTTCAAATAAAATCCAACTTGCATAAACCTAAAAATCCTTCATAAATTTTGCTTGACAAATATACAAATTATTCAAAGCAACAAACTAACAAATGTCAAATTTTGTTAAATAGCAACGATATTAGTGACATTGAAATATTTGTGAAATCCGGGTGTTTCTAGAAAGGTTTTAATTTTAGTGAATAAGGACTATTCTCCGAAAACTCAATATTCACGCCAGCAAGGTGGTTTCCGCAGAGAGGATCAAATAGTTTTCCTAAAACTGCTTTCAAAACCAACTTTATGGAAATATGTAAAAATCCACCTTGTTCCTTGCTTTTATTTTACAACATTAACTTTTGCCCAAAAACATTGTCACCTTAACGAAACAAGGAACTTCAAAGTATCCATCCCATCTGCATAATCCCATAATTCCGGTGACTGGCTTTTTCCAAATGGGATTGTAAAACCGGAATATTTTTCGTTGGCCACGACACACTGAATTTTCTCTTTTGATTCATCTATTTCCTGAAGGACATCTGCAATTTCGTTGTAATATTCATAATGCAAAACAGAGATGGGTGATGAAAATTGGCCTTCTTCTTTAAGCATGATTAGCCCAAAATCAAGGAAAGGTATCTTATTGATGAGCATGATTGATTTGTGATAGTCATAATTGTTCACGTATTTA
>CAISZK010000030.1 GCA_903889915.1 uncultured Bacteroidota bacterium | reverse complement strand
GGCGCTACAGATGTTTGTCCTTTTGTTCCGATAGCAGGGATCACCATGGAAGAAACGGTGGTCTATGCCCGCAAACTTGCTGAACGTGTCGGAAACGAACTGAACATTCCTATCTATTGTTATGAGAATGCCGCTTTCACACAGGAAAGAAGAAACCTTGCCACCTGCCGCGCAGGAGAATATGAAGGTCTTGCGGAAAAGCTTGCAAAGCCTGAATGGAAACCTGATTTCGGCCCTGCTGAATTTAATGCCGTCGCAGGCGCTACTGCTGTGGGAGCAAGAGATTTTCTTGTTGCCTACAATGTGAATCTGAATACAACCTCAGTGAGAAGAGCCAATGCCATTGCTTTTGACATACGTGAAAAAGGCCGCCCAAAACGTGAAGGCAATCCTATCACAGGAAAGATCATCAAAGATGAAAAAGGTAACCAGGTGATGATCCCCGGTTCATTGAAAGCCTGTAAAGCCATTGGATGGTTTATTGAAGAATATGGCATTGCACAAATATCCATCAACCTTACCAATATCAGCATTACTCCTGTTCATATTGCTTTTGAAGAAGCAAGCAAAAAAGCACAGGAAAGAGGATTGCGTGCCACCGGTTCCGAACTCGTAGGTCTTGTTCCTAAGAAAGCCATGATTGATGCAGGCAAGTATTTCCTGCGCAAACAGCAACGTTCTGTGGGTATTTCGGAGGAAGAAATTATTAAGATCGCTGTGAAATCATTGGGACTTGATGACCTGAAACCTTTCGACCCAAGAGAAAAAATCATTGAATATCTTCTTGAAGACAAAAACAAGAAAAGCCTTGTTGATATGACCTGCAAAGGTTTTGCAAATGAAACAGCATCCGAATCACCTGCCCCCGGTGGTGGCTCCGTGTCTGCTTACATTGGTTCACTGGGTGTTTCTTTGGCTACGATGGTTGCCAACCTTTCATCGCACAAAGCAGGATGGGATGAGCGTTGGGAAGAATTCAGCATCTGGGCTGAAAAGGGACAGGCGCTGAAAGATGAGTTGCTCTGGCTGGTTGATGAAGACACTGTTTCTTTTAACAGGATCATGGATGCCTTTTGTCTTCCAAAAGGAAATGACAAAGAAAAATTAGCCCGCACCAACGCTATTCAGGAAGCCACAAAATACGCAACCGAAGTTCCATTCCGTACCATGCAGAAAGCTTATGAAACATTAGAGATAATCAAAGCAATGGTTGAAACAGGAAATCCAAACTCAGTGACCGATGCCGGTGTTGGCGCATTGTGTGCACGCACGGCTGTGATAGGCGCTTTCCTGAATGTGAAGATCAATGCATCTGGATTAAAAGATAAAGCTTTTGCAAAAGATATTCTTGAAAAAGGTCAGGAAATAGAGGAAAAAACCATGGCAATGGAAAAAGAAATACTTGCAATGGTGAATGAGAAAATTAGTCAATAGTCAATAGTCAATAGTCAATAGTCATAAGTCATAAGTCATAAGTCATAAGTCAGTAGTCATTGGTCAATAGCCATTGACTGTTGACTGTTGACTGTTGACTGTTGACCATTGACTAATGACCAATGACCAATGACTTTATTTGATCCCCCACTTAGCCAGAAAGCCATAATACCACAACAGGTAAGCGGCTGCGCTAAGCAACACAACCAATATTATCAGTACCGGTATCAGTGGTCTCTTCTTTTTTGAGAAAGGATCAACGAGATTTAATTTTGAATTTTCAGGCAGACTTGCAATCTGGGTAAGAGTGTTTCCAAATGCTATGTTGATATTTGCACGTGCATTGATGGCCCATCCGTTTGCATCAAGTATGGGAGCAAGGTTTCTCTTCCTGAGTTTAAGCCAGGCGAGAATCATTGATGGTCCTGAAATGGTCAGCATGAGTCCCAGAATTGCAAGCGGCATTTTCCACCACACAAGTCCGAAAAAGCCCGTCAATATGGTTGCAATAACAGAGCCGATGGCGCCAAGTGCAAGACTTATGGCAGCAAAAATCCCTACAAATTTACCAATGTCAAAAGCAGGTGGAGGAGCTGCTGCTGCAGCCTGCACAGCAACAGGAGCTGGGGCAGGGGCGGGCAATGGCTCAACTTCCGGTGTCTGTATGGATTCTTTCAGATGCGTGTCAACTTTGCCAGATGTCTTTTCAATATGGGTGGTGGCAGCAGTGTGCACTTCTTTTTCTTTTGCGGTAGCCACTTTTTCTATCTGGCTCGAAATAAATTTCGAAACTTTTCTGTAAGGTGACCAGAAAGCCTGCCTGATGCTTATCGGATTGTCAATAATTTTGATGATGGTGGCATCCCAGTCTGCACCTGACCTGTCGTAAAAAATTGCATTGCGGCCAACAACGATATTGTCAATATTGCCGTCTGTCAGTGCAGCCACGATGGTCATTTTTTCATTTTTCGTTTTTGAATAACAGTCACAATAGACAAGGCATATTCCGCTTGAACCTGCAAGCGTGTTGTGTTTGGTCATATCACTCACTTTGATGCAAAGGTCGCAACAGCGCTGATCAATGTATAGTTTGCCTGCCTGGAAAATTGCATCCGCATCGGGTGAATAAAACTCGTGAAAAGTTACATAGTTCCTGAGCAGCACAAAAAGGTCGCGGTAATATCTTACCAATTTATCAACAAGAATAATGTTGTTTGTTTCATTCTCCAGCGCTTTGTCCTGCTCAATCAGTAAAAGCAGACTTTCTTCGGTATCGCCTGCCAGCAATTCGCGGATGGTTTGCAGTCCCAGCGCTTCAACAACGCCGCCGGCTTTTTCAGCCTGCCAGTTGATATAGCTTTCAAATTTTTTACCAATGTCGGTAAACTCCTCTTCGCTCAGAATTTCTTTCACTGCCAACCCGGGAATGATCACCAATTGCCGGAAGGTGTCAATGGCTTTTTCCCATGCAGGGTTAATTCCTTTTGTGATCGAAAGAGGCTTGTTGGCTTCAATTTTAGAGAGAGGAAAAGCTGCGATCTCGTCAATGCATTGTGTCAGATCTTTTGCGCTTATCCCTTCGTAGCGGGCATTCAGTGTGTTTAAAATGTCAGCAGATACAGGGTCGAATTCTGCCAAACGGCATCTTAGAAAATAATCCTCAATTTTGGTCCTGACAGCAGTGTAAGCAGCAAAAGCATCTGTGGTGGCATTGTCAAAGGGCAATATCTTTTCCATGTCGGCTTCGGCTTTTGCATACCATGTTGAATAATCCTGGCAGTTTTTGTAAAAATCACTGATGTGTTGTTCCGAAATTCCCTGCATCCCGTTTCTGTCAACAGCAGAGCCAATGCAGGTAATTATTTCGTTGATGATTTTTTTGATATTCTCATCATCCGTTGATATCTCTGTGATGATCCCGTCGCCGTTAAATTTTGTATCAGCAAAAATTTTGACAGTGTCGGAGGTCTCTTCAACAGTGATCTCGTTGTTGCCGGGTAGTCCTAAATTCGTTAAAATTTGTTGTGCCGATGTGAGTAAAATTTTTCCTTCTTCCGTGTTTTCATTTATAGCAGTAAGAGGAAGAAACGGATTTTCTTTTACCAGATCGTTAGGATCTTTAATGATTGAGGTGATCCATTTAACGGCTTCGAGGATTTCAGGAACCCTTATCCTTTCGTCCTTATCCGTATCAATCAGTTCAAGGGTTTTGGAATCAATTTCCATACCGTGAACCGGACAACTCAGTGCCGTCCATAGTTTCTGATCCAGATGTTCCAGCGAAACCAGGTCCATGCCGGTTTCGAGGTTCACTCTGTTTGCTCCGCCAACACGTGAGAACTGCCAGATATGGCGACTGTCTTCAGGTTTGATAAGGTTTTTAAGACTGCTCACCTGGTTCAGGATATTTATCGGCTTGCCCATAATTTGCTCTTTATAAAAGTTTATAAAAATACTAAAAAAATCAGATATTATAGGAAAAGCCCACACCAAACAACTCTTTGAACTGAGTGCGGGGACCGATGCGACCATCGTTGTCATCCTTTATCATCACCTGGTCATCATAGATCATTTGCAATGCCAGCGTGGCTGAGATGTACTTGTTAATTTTCATCGAAACGAGGTTTTCCCAGTTTATCACAATGTTTTGAGGGTTCTTTAAATAGTTTGAAAAAAAATCTGCTTTGCTTGTCAGGTTGATGTTTTTCATAAGGTCTATCCTGAGCGAAACCCTCACATAACCGCCGAATTCTAATTTTGTTTTTTTGCCAGGGGTGATAACATTCCCTGCGGTGTCGAGCACTGCGGGTGTGACTCCAAAATCGCCGGCATTGGCAAGGGCGGTATTGTTCACAATAATGATCTTTCCTGTGGCCGGTGCAATAAAACATCCGAATTTAGAGCTGGGCTTGAAATCCATGCCTATGGCGCCTATCAGGTAAGCGGGGGCGAGAAAGTTGGAGATGATCACACTGTCGTTCGGATAATTGTAACCGGGCGCAAACTGTGTTTTGAAATTCAGCAGCGTTGCATAGTACCAGCATTTGGAGGCTTTGCGGCCATAAATTGAATTGATCTCAATCCTGTCGTCGCTTTTCTGATACGGAGCATGTTTGTTGCCCTGGTGTATCAGCCCATAACCAATGTCGAGCGAGTTGCCCCATCTTGAGTTTTTGTGTTTGAGGCTAGCAAAGGTATTGATGATGCCATTAAACGCAAGTGAGTTCAGACCGCCGGCAGCCCAGTTCTTCAAAGCAACCTGGCTGAGTGTAAAGGCAAATGTGCCTCCTTTTTTCCAACCATCAATGGTGTCTGAAGGCCGGGTTTTCAGTGCGTCTTCTTTTTCTGTAACCTGTGCTTTGGCAATAAGAGAGAAAAGAAGGAAAATAAGTAACAAATATTTTTGTTTCATCATGTTCTGTTTTAAAGTTAAACAATAAACGGGATAAATTTTCATTGCGTGAACCAGGAAAAAGGATCAGAAGTTTGGCAAAAGGGTTAATGAATAAGCAGAAATGCCGGTTTTTGCTAGTCTATTTACTGTGTTGCCATTAAACTGTTACAAGCTTTTACCTGTTTTCAAATGAGGAAATCCATCCCATTCAAATTATAATAATTTATCAGGGCGGCAAAATTATAGAATTTCAGTAGAGTGAATTGTGAATTTGTGTTAAAGAATATTGTTATATAGTTTTAAAGTATGAGCCTACTCTGAAAAGTAAAAAAGAAAAAAATACCACTAAAACACCAATACACTTCACCCCGTGGGATAACTCTGTTTTTAAAGATACTCATTAAATCTGAAAGAAATCCAACGGGGTAAACTACACAAAATAACAAAAAAACAGTTCATCCCGTTCCTCTTTAATTACCCAAAAAGATACATGCCTTAAAGTCATCGGATGACTCCAAGTCATCCGATGACTATCGGCCATATTCACTCATAATTTCATTCAGTATCGTGTAGAAATACTAATTTTATATTACTCGGATATTTGGATGATTTAAATAAGGAATGAATTTGAAAATTATCCCACGTGATAAATGGTTTTTCGTGCATTTTTGTGTTTTAGAGTTTTCGTGGCAAAATAGACTTATCGGAGTGGACACAAGTATAGAACAACGAATAGATTCATGTAAATTTATTTTTCATTAGTGACAGACCAATTATTGAATGGGAATTGCTTAATTGTGGTCAAAGCTGACATCGTTTTACCATTGCATAATTCATTTCTCTCATTTGTCAACCTGAAATTTCTTTAGAAAAGATCATTTTGCACCATAGCTAGCGCATTTTTCCCATGTGAAAAAACATTTTTCTATGTAGCTAACACATTTTTCTCATGTGAAAAAACTTTTTTCTATGTAGCTAGCGTATTTTTCCCATGTGAAAAAATATTTTTCTATGTAGCTAGCGCAATTTTCCTATGTGAAAAAACATTTTTCTATGTAGCTAGCGCATTTTTCTCATGTGAAAAATCTTTTTTCTATGTAGCTAACGTATTTTTCTCATGTGAAAAATCATTTAGCTATGTAGCTAGCATATTTTTCCAATGGTAAAAATGCTCATTCATGATTTTTTTTTTATGATTCAAAAACTCAAAAATTCTTAGCAATGCATTAATTTGCAAATTTATATGGTATGTTGTCAAAAGATGAAATAGTAAAATGGTATTTATGTGGAAAAGTTTGTATTAAAAAGAAATCCGAAGCAAAAGTTCAAATCTCCAAATTACATATCTCTGGAATCAGGAAAGGCTAACCTTGGAATTTTTTAGGTTGGAATTTGATACTTGAAGGTTGAAAAAGCACTAAACATTTCAATTATCTCTCACGAAAATTGAAATGATATTTGTTGAGAATAGAGGGTAAAGAGAATTCTTCTACCTTTGCCGCCATGCTGAAGCATCCCCGTTCAAGGGGAAAAGAAATTCTTAGATCTTTGTTGAAAAATTAATCAATTGTTGGAACATGACCGTGATGAATAGTGAAATGAAAGGGAAAATGATGTTTGCACCGGGATGTGCATTGATTTTGTATAAACCGGAATTGGTTGAAAAAGTTCACAGAGCGCTGAATGAACGCTTGGGCGAAATGGACAAGCTCATGGTGTGTTGCAGGCATGACCCGCAATTGACTGAGCCGACAAAAGTGATCAATATATGCCCGGGTTGCGACAAGAGATTCGGGAAGGATTATGAGAATATGTCAACAATTTCGTTGTGGGAGGTACTGATGGAAAGTGATCTTTTCACTTTGCCGGATTACCACGGACAGCGCATGACGATACTGGATGCCTGCCCAACGCGTGAGAATGAAAAAGTGCACAATGCCATCAGAACGATATTGCACAAAATGAATATAGAATTGGTGGAGCCGAAAAACACAAGGACAAAAAGCACCTGCTGCGGCGACAGTTTTTATGGTGTGATCCCAACGGAAAAGGTCAAAGATCAGATGGCAAAAAGGGCACAGGAAATGCCTGAGGAGGATGTGATCGTTTATTGTGTGTCGTGCATCAATTCTATGCTTATTGGCGGGAAAGAACCTCATTACCTGGTTGACCTGCTTTTTGGCAAAGAAACGCAACCGAAAATTGTTGATCCGGATGAATGGCATAAGGCGCTGGATGTTTATATTGATAGTCATTAGTCATTAGTCATTGGTCATTAGTCATTGGTCATGAGTCTAACTCATGACTATTGACAATTGACCATTGACCATTGACAGTTGACCATTGACAGTTGACCATTGACAGTTGACGAATGACAGTTGACTACTGACTAATGACTATTAGTTATTCTTAATTTGGTTGGTGATCCTGTCTTAATAAAAATGTAATATTACACTTAATTTAACGGTAAAAAATCATTTTATGTGTAATGTTTTTTAAATTGTTAATTTTGGGGAAACCACTTTTCCCAACAATCCTTTTTTTATCTTTGTTGCCTTAAATCTACAGAAAATTTTTAAACTATGAAATCAATAATTACTACTCTTTTAGCGCTTTTGATGTGCAGCGGTTTGTTTGCCCAGTCAGTAACTGTTTCCTCTCCAAATGGAACTGAAACATGGTCGGGTTGTTCGGTGCACAGTATTACCTGGTCACAAACCGGAACTTCCGGCTATTTCAATGTTGAATATTCAACGAACAATGGAGCAACATGGGCTTCGCTGGCAAGCAATTATGCCGGAACTTCGCTGAGCTGGACAGTGCCCAATGTAAGTTCGTCACAGGCATTGGTGAGGGTATATGATTTCAACAACAGTTCGATCACCGACCAGAGTAATTCGAACTTTACGATAACCCCTGCACTGGTTGTAACTTCGCCAAACGGGGGTGAAAGCTGGCAGGTTGGCGGAAGCATACATGCGATCACCTGGAACGGATACGGAACAAGCAATTCATTCCTGCTGGAGTATTCAACCAATGGCGGGAGTTCATGGACAACCATTGTCAACAACACATTCACACCTTCGGGAAACACCTACACCTACACATGGACAATACCCAACTTTCCATCAACTTTTTGCCTGGTGAGAGTGACTGATAATAATGCGGCAGCCTGCAAAAACGATGTGAGTGATAATCTTTTTACAATACTAGCACCGACACCTGTAATTACGGTTACGGCTCCCAATGGCGGGAATGTGTTGTACATCGGGCAGTCAACGACTGTTACCTGGACATCGGCCTACCTGAGCAGCAGCTTTGTGAAGATTGAATATTCTGCAAACAATGGCTCAACATGGTCAACGATCATTTCTTCTACGAGTAACACGGGTTCGTATAGCTGGACAAACATCCCGAATACGCCAAGCACCAACTGCCTTGTAAGAATATCCGACGTTGGCAATCCTTCCACCCTTGACATCAGTGATGCTGTTTTTACAATTACACTGGGAGCTATCGTAGTGACTTATCCCAACGGAGGAGAAAGTCTGAATGGTTGCACGGCTTATAATATCACCTGGACAAGCGCAGGGACATCCAATTATTTTAATGCTGATTACACCACAAATAATGGCGTTTCGTGGAGTTCGCTTGCCACCAATTATTACCAGGCAGGACCCAGTTGTTCTTTTTCGTGGACAGTGCCGAATGTAAGTTCATCACAGGCAAGAGTGCGTGTTTACGACTATAATAACCATGCCATCAGAGATTCGAGCAATGGAGTATTTACAATAGTTCCTGCAGTGGTTGTAACTTCACCGAACGGCGGTGAGATATGGCAGGGCGGAACATCGCAAACCATCACATGGACACAGGGACCGGGAGCTTCAAATTATTGGACGATCAGGTATTCAACAGATGCAGGAAACACATGGACCACGATTATCAGCAATGTGTATATTACGAACGGACAGTATGTATGGACACCGGTACCGAATGTACCTTCTTCCAGTTGCCTGATACAGGTGTACGACTATCAGAGTTCAACATGCAGAACGGACAACAGTGACAATTTGTTCACGATAACACCTGCAGCACATGTGATCACCGTTACATCGCCCAATGGAGGCAATATTTTTTATGTAGGCACAGCTTACAATATTACGTGGACTTCAGCATATCTTACTTCACCATTCGTCATGCTTGAATATTCAACGAACAATGGTTCGTCGTGGACAACGATCGTAAATTCCACCAACAACACAGGCTCATATACCTGGACAACACCAAACTTCCCGTCAAGCCAGTGCCTGGTGCGTGCAAGTGAATACAGCAATCCAACTGTGAATGATGTGAGCAATGCAGTGTTCAATATTGTGTATCCATACGTCACGGTTATTTCACCCAATGGAGGGGAAAACTGGGCGGGATGCTCATCGCAAACAATAAGCTGGACGGGATATGGCAGTACAGGCCCATGGAAAGTGGAGTATTCAGCGGATAACGGATCAACATGGAACACGATAATCAGTAGTACAAGTTCCACTTCAGTGACGTGGAGCCCTGTTCCGAATATAGCCGGTACATTGTACAAGGTGCGTGTTACAAGTACTGCTGATGCACTTATTACAGATGTCAGCAATACCACCTTCACGGTGACGCTTACTACAGCTATTGTGATAAACTCGCCGAATGGCAGTGAGAACTGGGCTGTGGGAGGTTCGACGCATTTGATTACATGGGCTTTCTCAGGAACCAGCAATTATTACAACATTTGGTATTCAATAAATAATGGCTCAACATGGATCAGCATCATTTCCGATACCTACATTACAAACGGGCAGT
The DNA here is from genome assembly GCA_903889915.1 of uncultured Bacteroidota bacterium. Lineage (GTDB taxonomy): Bacteria > Bacteroidota > Bacteroidia > Bacteroidales > CG2-30-32-10 > CAISZK01. Next base: position 532 of record CAISZK010000030.1, on the reverse strand, counting down.
ATTCATGGACAATACCGAACAACCCTTCAACGCAATGCCTGGTGAAAGTTGAGGACTATAACAACACCTGTAAGTATGATGTCAGCGACGGTGTGTTTACCATTGCACCTCCTACACCTTACATCACTGTTACAAGCCCTAACGGAGGAAACACTTTTTATGTGGGCACAGCCTATAACATTTCATGGACTTCAGGTTATTTAACCGCAAGCTTTGTAGCAATAGATTATTCAATCAATAATGGTTCAACATGGACATCCATAACAGCTTCGACCAATAACAGCGGGTCATATTCATGGACAGTACCCAATACACCATCAACCACCTGCCTTATCCGTGTGAGTGAATATGGTATTCCCACAGTTTATGATGTGAGCGATGCTGTATTCAGTATAGTGTGTGCCCTGCATGAGCAGTACACACACAACCGCAAGCAGTAGAAAAAAGGCAAAAATACAAATTTATTTTCTAACGGTTAAAAGTTGTGTGTGTGTTTATTTCCAGAGGGTGAAAATCCCTTATGCGCGGGGTC
>CAISZK010000029.1 GCA_903889915.1 uncultured Bacteroidota bacterium | reverse complement strand
TTGAGTCATTTGTCAATAGTCATTTGTCATTGGGGTCATTAGTCATTTGTCATACGTCATTTGTCATACGTCATTTGTCATACGTCATTTGTCATACGTCATTTGGTCATTCGTTATTTGGTCATTCGTCACTATTGACTACTGACTACTGACTATTGACTAATGACTACTGACTAATGACTAATGACAATTTCAATACTTTATTCTATCGTATTTATCACTGACAATAAACGGAAATGAAATTGTTCCATTGGTAGTGACTTTTGAATTATCAATATTTATCTCAATTTTGTTTTTATCATTTACTGCAACATACTGAATAGTCTTTGGGAAAAGCAAAGAGTCAACTTTTATGAAATCCGAATAAGCAACATCAAGTTTTTGCATTTCCCTCATCTGTTTGATATGAACTTTTACTATTTTGAAATTATCAGGATCTAACCAAATGTCCTGCATCAACATCAGTGTATCATTTGTATTCTTTAAAGGCTTTTTCAGTTTTCTTCTCCCGATAGTGCTCAGCAAATATTGCTTTCCATCAACGGATGCTTTAAAAACATCATTTTCATAAGAGCTAAAATCATTTCCTATCAATAATGACTGCAGCATATCGAAATCCAGGGTTGTTCCCAAAAGAGTATTGATGTATTTAATGCTGCCACAGTAATACGTTTGCGCCACCCGATTCAATAATTTAATAGAGTCTGTGGTGATCACAATCCTGGCAGCCTCAATTCCAAGCAGGGGATAAATGGCAAGCCATATAGCGCTGTCTTTCCTGATCCTTGCATTGCCACTGAAAGAATTGCTTTTCTTATTGTATTTAACCTCTGCGTCAAATTTGATGTTTAAACATTTGAAATGAAATTCATTTTTTTTCAATTGTCCGACAAGATAATCTGCACCTTTTTCTTTGAGAGGTTCTCTGATGATTTTTTTCTGAGGATTGCATCCAAATATGATTGCACATACAACAAGTCCTGCAATCAAACCATTCAAGCTTATTTTTTTCAATCTACTCACCAATTTTTTTATCAGTTATTTTCTTATCCAACGAGTCAGACCCTGTGCCTTTTTCTTTTGCGGATTTCCAGTATTCAAGGGCTTTATCCACGTTGCCCAACCGGTATTGAACATCACCGTAATGTTCGAGAATCGTGGAATTGGAGCTTCCTCCTTTGTCAATTGCCTTTTTTATCCACGTCTCTGCATTAGAATATTTCTTTTCCACATAAAACACCCAGCCATAAGTGTCGAGATATGACGAACTGTCGGGGCTGGCATCAACGGCTTTCTTTGCCATCTTTTCAGCTTTGTCAAGGTCTTCACCCTGCTCTGAAAGATAGTATGCATAGTTGTTCAGGACAAGAACATTTTTAGGATCAATATCCAGAACTTTGTCAAATGCGAGATAAGCGTCTTTGTAATTTTTCTTTTCATAATAGCAGTTGCCAAGGTAGGTGTAGAACTCTTCGAGCATGGCATCATCATAAACCACAAGCGCAACTCCCTTGTTCAGGGAGGTAATGGCCTCATCATATTTTTTCAGCGAATATTCAGCAATCCCATTATACAAGTACAATATGTACTGTTCAGGAAACATACTGATGGCTCGTTTGCTTTGCTTTTCCAGGCCGGCATTATCATTCAATTCAGCTTCCAATGCCAATAATTCTTTCCACACTGCAAATTTGCTGCTATCAATGGCTACAACCTTTAAATATTGATCACGGGCTTCCTTCACTTTTTTATCACGATACAAAAAATCGGCGTAGATGGAATGTGCTTTGGCTTCATTTGAATCAGACTTCATCATCAGATCCAGCAAAGCATAAGCCTGCTCCTTGAGTTCATCCGATTTTTCAGTAAGGGTGTAGTAGGACAAAAGTATTTTTACCTTGGCATCAATATCCAGACCGGGGTTAGAAAAGGCAAGCTTCAGTTCATCAAAAGATTTATCTTTCTCATTTACCTTACGGTAATAATCAGCCAGAGATAAGTGCACATTCGCATCGGCAGGATTAATTTCAAGAATCTTCTTGTAAATTTCATAAGCTTTGCTGGTATTACCGGTTTTCAGATACAGGTCTGCAAGGTAATTATAATAGCTTGTTTCGGTCGGAAACGCATCAACGAGCTTTTGAATTTCTTCAATTGCCTTATCTGTTTTCTTTAATTCAAGATAGATTTTTTCTTTCTGCAAAGACAACTCTTCACTAACGCCCAGTTTTTTCTCAACCTCATCGTACACATCAATAGCTTCCTGGTATTTTCCCATATAGATACATCCGTCGGCCCAGTCGAAATAGTATTCAACATTGCCGGGATTGGCTTTGGCTAACTTTTCATAAATAGCCCTGGCTTCCTTGTATCGCAAGGCATCAATTAAAAGGTTTGCATAAAGCATCTGGTACCAGTTATTGTCAGGATCAAGTTTAACTGCTTTTTCAGCCAACGGCATTGCATCTTTACTCTTTTTCTGCAAATAATAAATCCCGGCCACCTCATACATTGCAGCAGCATTGGAGGGATCGGTTTTGATACATTTTAAAAAACATGTAATTGCTTTATCATAATCCAGAAGAGCTTTCTCCCTGCAACCATCAATAAATTCAGCAGTATTTTCTAATTTCTGATCCTGTGTAAGCGCTGATTTCTTAGAATGCTTAAATATCCCACAAGATGAAAAGAGAATGAGGATAAAGAAGAATAATATTATCGGGGTTTTTTGTTTCATTTATTAATTGTCATTTGTCAATGGTCAGTAGTCATTAGTTATTAGTCAGCAGTCATTGGTTATTTGCAAGGATCATATGACTATTGACCAATGACTATTGACTAATGACTTTTGACTGGTGTCATTTTATTTCAGTATAATCTCCAACGCTGACTTCCCTGTTTTCACCATAATATTCAACATGACTTCCGATCATGGAGTTATCAATGTTGATATTTGAAATTTTTGAATCAGATTGGATAATGCTGTTTGTAATTACAGAATAATCAATAACCGTATTTTCGCCAACAGACACATGCGGACCAATAATGGAATTGATGATTTTCACATTCTCACCCAAAAAACAGGGCTGGATAATAATTGAATTTTCAAGATTCACAGTGTCTGATGTCAGTTTTTCATTTTTAGTAAACTCCAAAATCCTCTGATTGGTATATACTGTTGCATCTTTATTTCCGCAGTCAAGCCATTCATTCACCTTGCCGGCATAAAATACCGTCCCATGCTTCTGCATATTTGCCAATGCATCGGTGATCTGATACTCCCCGTTTTTCTGAAGATCATGATCAATGAGATACTGAAGTTCCTTCTTCAGAGAATCTCCATCCCGGAAATAATAGATCCCAATAATCGCAAGGTCGGTTATGAAAGTCTGTGGCTTTTCAATAAAGTCGGTTATTTCATTATTCTCATTGGTTTTTACCACACCAAAAGCGCTTGGATCTTCAACCTTGTGTACCCAGATGATCCCGTTTTGCGATTCATCAAGTGTGAAATCTGCCTTAAACAATGTGTCGGCAAAAGCAACAACAATTTTTCCGCTCAAAGACTCTTTGGCACACAATACTGCATGTGCTGTACCCAACGGAACATCCTGGTAATAGATTTTCCCTTTTGCGCCAACAGCAGAGGCGATGGAAAGCAACATATCCTCTGTTTCTTTTCCAAAATCACCAATAACAAAAGCTATTTCATCAATCTTCTCATTGCAGACCTTGCCAATATCCTCAACAAGTCTCTGCACTATAGGTTTTCCTGCAACCTTTATAAGAGGTTTGGGAATTGTCAATGTATGCGGCCGCATACGTTTTCCCATACCGGCCATTGGAATTATTATTTTCATAAAAAAGTGTCTATAGTTATAAGTGTAATAAAGTGTCTAAAGTTGATGGTGCAAGAAGTACTTTAGTCACTCTGGCACACTTTAGACACTTCATTTATTTTGTTCCTGTATGTCCGAAGCCTCCGGCTCCTCTTTCTGTTTCTGCCAATTCTTTGACTTCAATAAGCTCTGCTCTTTCATGACTGCTGATGATCATCTGTGCTATCCGTTCACCATTTTCAACAATGAATTCTTCATTTGAAAGGTTGATCAGTATCACTTTTATCTCACCCCTGTAATCAGCATCAATGGTACCGGGAGTATTCAGCACGGAGATTCCTTTTTTAAAAGCAAGACCGCTTCTTGGGCGAATCTGGGCTTCATACCCTACCGGCAATTCAATAAATAAACCTGTTGGTATCAAAGCGCGTTCAAGAGTTTTTAGGGCAACAGGCTTATCGAGGTTTGCCCTCAGATCCATTCCGGCTGAATGAATGGTTTCATAAACCGGCAGCGGATGCCCGGAATGATTGACAATTTTAATTTGCATAAATTCTATTTTCAGAGCAAAAGTACTAAAATCCGCAAAATATTTACCCGTGAAAATTGGAAGTTATGAGTAATGGATTGTGAATAAAGAAAGTGTTGGAGAGTTTGTTGTTTGTGGTTTGTGGTTCGTGGTTTTGTTCAAAGTTTAAGCTTTAAGGTTGAGGCTGCTCCGATAAGTCTTTTTCTTGCCGCGAAGGCTCAAAGACTCGAAGTTTCGCAAAAAAGTTATGATTGCTTTTCAATACATTGCGTTTCTTGGTGTCTTCGTGCCTTAGCGGCAATTTTGTGTTTTTTACTTTTCGGAGTAGGCTCAAGGTTCAATGTTTCTGAATTCTAATTTTTATTTTCTTCATAATATTTTGTAATTTTGTAAAAAATAAAATCATGCAACATATTGTATCTATAAATGATGCTTTACCAAGCGGGAAGCTTCTTTTAAATTTACTTAAAGAGTTTAAATCACGCAAAAAACAGGATAATGTGGTTACGTTTCTAAATCCTGATGAACTTGAAGAAATGGAAGATTCGACGTTAGCCAAACTTATGGACGAAGGTCGTACGGGAGAATATGTTGATACAGACAATTTCTTAAAAAAACTTAAGAGTAAATGATTGTAAAAATTGACCACTCTTTTGATAAAGATATTTCTATTCTCCGGGATGCGAAAGTGAAAATTCAAATTTATCGCATGATTGAAGATGTAAGTAAGGCTATAAGTATTGATGCAATTAAAAACATTAAAAAGATAAAAGGTTACAAAAATTATTTCAGAATTCGCATCGGCAATTATAGAGCAGGACTAACTATTGATGGCAATACTGCAGAGTTTATCAGATTTCTTCACAGGAAAGATATTTATAAAAGATTTCCCTAATTTTCCCTTTCCATCCTGATAATTTTTTACAATTACATTACTATCTAAAAATCATTTTCACAAATTCATATTTTTTGCAGTTAATGGATTTCACTATTGCTCTTTTTTCCAAAGAAGAGATGATTTTTCAAAATAAAATACTACACCACTAAAGATCAATAACAGCAGAGTGCTTAAAGTGTATCTGAGAATTGCAGAATCAAAAGTGAGATATTTTTTCACAAAAAACAATGCTAACGCCAGAGCAATATAACCAAGTATCCTTTTCATGTTGTAATTTACATAGTAGTGTTTCTGTCCGTAGATGAATGAAACAATCATCATCGAAGCATAACAGATCAGCGTTGCCCATGCCGAGCCCATATAGCCAATGATAGGTATCCAAATTACATTGAGAATAATTGTCAACACCGCACCGAAAATGGAAATGTAAGCGCCAAAAGTTGTCTTGTCAGTAAGTTTGTACCATATCGAAAGATTGTAGTAAATCCCCAGGCACATATTCGCTAACAGCAGAATTGGCACAATAGGAAGCCCTTTGTAATAATCACTACCGACAAAATATTTTACAACATCAATATAGAGCATTACTGTCAGGAAAATAAAGGCACAGATGATGACGAAATATTTCATCACATCGGCATAGATCTGCTTTGCATTTTTTTCATTGGCTTTTGAAAAGAAAAAAGGATCGGCAGCAAACCGAAAAGCCTGAATAAATATTGTCAGGATAAGTGAGATTTTATAACAGGCTCCGTATATCCCCACCTGATCCATTGCTATCTTTTCAGGCAATAAAAACTTCAGGAAAATCCTGTCCATCGTTTCGTTGATGATACCGGCAAATCCAACTATGAGCAATGGAAGTGCATAACGCATCATTCTTTTCCACAATACTCGATCAAAATCATACTTAATACTGAGATATTCCGGAAGCAGCAGAACAATTGTAAGTGCACTGGCAATAAGATTTGAAATAAAAATATAACCCACACCAATCTCTTTGCTGTACACAAGATTTACAAATCCGGTGAGCCATCCCTTTTCAAGCAGATAAGGACACAGTAGAATGAAAAAAAGGTTAAGTCCGATGTAGAAAAATATGTTGATCAACTTGACAGTGGCAAATCGTTTCGCTTTGTTGACGGCACGCAAATGAGCAAAAGGAATGGCGGTAAGAGCGTCCATTGAAACGATCAGAATAAACCAGATAATATATTCCAAATGCTTCGGGTACCTTATCAAAACAGCAATAGGGCGGGAGCAGGAAACGGCGAGTATTATAAATAGAGCAGTGGTGCAAAGTATGGATATTAATGCCGTACTATAAACCCGCGGCTTGTCTTTTTCAATACTTGTGAATCTGAAAAAAGCAGTCTCAAGTCCATAGGTAAGCAACACCAATAGAAGAGAACTATAAGCATAAAGTTCATTGGATATTCCGTATTCTGACGGTATGAACACACGTGTATAAAGCGGTACAAGGAGGTAACCTATCACACGGCCAATGATGCTGCTTAGCCCGTAAATAGCGGTTTGTCCTGCAAGTTGTTTTATTGGATTCAAACGAAAATGTAATTAAATATGGTGCGTTAATGAACGGTAAAATTACTGTTTTTATTGTTTATGAACGGAAAGGAAATTCTCAGAAAAATTAAAAACGTTGTGAAATAGCCACATCACATTTACAAAAAGTCCTTGTGAAGGGCAAGCCCCATGAGCTTTGTAGTTGGAGACAGATAGCAGAAAGTCATAAAAACAGAAAACCGTCCTTTTCCAAGAACGGTTTTTCTGAATTCACTATTAATTAAAACTTAAAACCTACGGCATTACAAAGGTACTATAAAGATGACCGGAAGTCAAGTTATTTTAAATAATTTTAAGAAACTATTTGAAAAGTTTTACCACATCATTCCCATTGGCAAGTAACAACAAGGCCAGAAGGAAAACCATGCCTGCATACTGAGCATACTCCATAAATTTCTCACTTGGTTTTCTGCGTGTGATGATCTCGTATAAGAGAAACAACACATGCCCTCCATCCAATGCAGGAATAGGAAGTACGTTCATGATCGCAAGTATGATTGACAAAAATGCAGTAAGATTCCAGAAAGCCATCCAGTCCCACTGAGAAGGGAATATTTTCCCGATAGTAATAAAACCTCCGACAGATTCATATGCCTTGGTACCCGGCGAGAAAATAAGCTTTAACTGTTTCAGGTAATTTCCGAAAGTTTTATACGCTTTCACTGCTCCGGCAGGTATTGCGGTCAGGATATTGTACTCGTGTTTTTTCAGTTCAAAATAAGTTGTCCGGTCTTTTGTCTGAACACCAATTGTGCCTTCATCTGTAACATGCACCGGCAACTGCAGAGTGTCTTTTCCACGAAGCACAGCAACTTTTACCGTTTGGCTTTTATACTTGACAACTTCATTATGGAACTCATCAAAATAATTCATCCATTTTCCGTTCAGCCCGATGATCTTATCATTCACTTTAAGTCCGGCTTCTTTTGCTGCCGAATTCTTAGGGAAATCAGCTATCTCAAAAGGAAAACGGAAATCTATAAAGTCAGCAGATTTGTATTTTATCAGTTTGCCAATAAACCCTTCCGGTATCATGACGTTTACTGGTTTGCCATCACGGTTCACCTGTACGGTACTTGCCTGTTCAAGTATGATCTCGGATGGGATCTTTTGGAAGTCCTCTACTTGTTTGTTATCAACAGAAATTATTTTGTCCCCGTTCTTCAGCCCCATTTGCAGACCGAGAGAATCGCAGGCTATACCATATTTTACGTTTTTGGTTGGCAGATATTCATCACCCCATGCTGCGAGCATCACAATGTAAATAAGTATTGCTAGAAGTACATTAACAGTTACGCCTCCAAGCATAATGATCAGGCGCTGCCATGCCGGTTTTGCGCGGAATTCCCAGGGTTGGGCAGGTTGTTTCATCTGCTCCTTGTCCATTGATTCATCAATCATCCCCGATATTTTCACATATCCGCCAAGTGGTATCCAGCCAACACCTATTTCCGTAACACCTGATGAGAGGTCTGTTCCTTTTTTGTTCTTCGCAAAGAACCATGCACGCCATTTGCCATCAACTTTTCTGAATTTCACTATTGAAAACCATGCATCGAAAAACAAAAAAAACTTCTCAACGCGTGTTTTGAAAATTTTGGCAGGGATAAAATGACCAAGTTCGTGAAGTATCACGAGTATTGATAAGCTCATTATAAGCTGAGCTGCTTTTACTAATATTTCCATTAAAATTTAATTCAATTAATTTGCAAAACAAGCAATTTATTTGGTAATGAACAAAAAAGAAATCTGCATCAGTACCTTTTCATGACACCTAAAGTGGCTCTATTATGGCTATCCTGAGCTTTTTCCAAAACATCTTCAACGACCATAGAATATTTTTTCGTTGTGACACCCAACATAAACGTAAGTCTTAAATGATACTCTTTGCAAAAAGACGTGTTTCCAAATCTGTTTTAATATAATCATCAAGCCCTGGCTTCCGGATAAAATGAACCTTTTCCATGCACTTTTCAATAATCGCAGGCATCCCCAGAAATGATATTTTGTCCTCAAGAAAAGCGGCCACTACAACCTCATTGGCGGCATTCATGATGCAGGGCATGTTGCCTCCCTTTTTCATAGCCTCAAAAGCAAGTGTCAGGTTTCTGAATATTTTCAGGTCCGGTTGTTCAAATGTCAGTTGAGGGTAATCCAAAAAACTGAAGCGCTTAAAATTTGATTTCAATCTCTGCGGATAACTCAGGGCATATTGAATCGGCAGTTTCATGTCGGGCAATCCCATCTGTGCTTTCATACTCCCATCAGCAAACTGAACGATGGAATGAATCACTGACTGCGGATGTACGATCACATCAATCTGATCAGCTTTCAATCCAAACAACCAATGCGCTTCAATGACCTCAAGTCCTTTGTTCATCAGGCTTGCCGAATCAATGGTGATCTTAGCACCCATGCACCAGTTGGGGTGCTTTAAAGCTTCATTTTTTGTAACATTTTTTAAAGCCTCAAGTGTCATTCCTCTGAACGGACCACCTGATGCAGTGAGGTAAATCTTTTCAACAGGGTTATGAAATTCGCCGGCAAGGCATTGGAAAATTGCCGAATGTTCCGAGTCAACGGGATAAATATTCACTCCTTTTTCCTTCGCTGCAGCAGTGACAAGTTCGCCTGCAACGACCAATGTTTCTTTATTTGCAAGGGCTATCTGTTTGCCCGCTTCTATCGCTTTCAGTGTAGGTTCTAATCCGGCAAAGCCAACAAGCGCTGTGAGCACCATGTCTATATTATCCAGTTCAACTACCTGCGACAAAACATTTGCTCCGGTATAAACTTTGATCTGTTGCGGGTCCAGCGCATCTTTTACTTTTTGATATTGCTTTTCATCGGAGATAACTACTGAGTCCGGCTTGAATTCCAGGGCTTGTTTGATTAGAATATCGGCATTATTATTTGCAGTGAGAACTTCCGCTATGAAATGATCTGGGTGTTGCCTGATGACATCCAAAGCCTGTATCCCAATGGAACCTGTCGAACCTAAAATGGCTATTCTTTTTTTTATGTCAGTGGTCATTAGTCAGTGGTCATTAGTCATTACGCTGGTCTATCATTCGTGGTTATAATATGAAGTTTCTTCTTGCCACTACTTCCTGTAACTTTTTTTAAAATCTTCGTCTAACTTTAGACACTCCAAACTTTAGACACTTTAGTGCACTTCTTACTGAAAAACCATATAATCTCTCGGGTTGATAGGCGTTCCATCATACCATAATTCAAAGTGAAGATGCGGTCCACTTGAAAGCTCACCGGTCTCTCCAATGATAGCTACAACCTCTCCGGCTTTCACCGATTCACCTTCTTTTTTCAAAAGTACAGAGTTATGTTTGTAAACAGAAATAAGGTTGTCCTGATGCTGTATGGCGATAGTATATCCTGTTTGAAGTGTCCATTCCGAGAAGATCACAGTGCCATCGAGCGTGCTTTTAATAGCTGCATTTTTTGCAGCAACGATATCAAGTCCGTAATGTCCTCCAGCGGGATTATAATTATTGGTTATAATGCCTTTCAAAGGAGTAAAAAATAAGAACCCTGCAATTGATGAAATTGACGAACCTGATGAATTGTCAGTAACAGCAATGTTAAACTGATCCTGCTTTTCCATTTCAAGACGTAAGGTACTATCTTCTTTTGAGCGGCTGAAATCAAGTTTGCTATAATTGACGTGCGAAGAATCCGGCTTATCAGGAAGCTTGTCAACCATTTCTTTTCCCTCCATAACATTGCGGATATTCAGCAGGTATAGGTTTTTGTTATTCAGGTCTGCTTCCAGCGAATCCGATTTCAGCACAAGTTCCCTGAGGCTGCGATTCGTCTGACTGCTGCCATAACCGGGAATGTATTCACGCAGGGGAGTAAAAGCAATAATAAAAGTAGTGATCACTATCAAAAGAATAACAATAGTCCCCAGCACAATAAAAACATTAAGACGCGAAAGCCTCAGCGACATCTTCTCTTCGAAATTGTCGTCGTCTATCAGCACCAACCGATACTTGATCTTAAGTGTTTTTAAAAAACTGTTTTTCTTCTTCTTTTCCAATGATGTTGGGTTATTCCAATGCTCAAATCAGAATGCAAATATCGTAATAATTGAATGAATATTGCATTAGAGAGGTGTTTTTTATAAATGTTTGGGAAAATAGGATTGCTATATCATGCAAGATTTTCCGATAGAGATGTTATTATGCATTTTGAATATCCGCAATTATACCTTTATGAAAAAGACGGTAAGTTTTCAAAAATTAACTTTGATGCCATGGAACAGGATGCCACAAATTCAAAGATTAAGAAAAAAAATAATGATGTTCACAGAATCCCGAAACTTTGGGATAAAAATTCTTTTTACAATTTATATTTTCCAATCTGAGGAAATCTGTTTTGAGATTTTGAAATCTGTGAACATTGCGAAGCTCATGAACACTTTTTTTAAATTGTAGCTTTCGTGAATAATTTGTGGCAACTTTATATCAATAATTAATTTTAATAGTCATTTCCTAAGAAATTATACAGACACAATAACGGATATTCAATTTTATTAATGTCATTTTTTAAAAAAAATAAAAATAAATTTAAAAAAAACCCGGAAAAATGATTTGACTGCAACACCCTTCAACACCGCTGCCATTAAGGGTTTCGTGAAATTCCGAAAAAACAAAAAAGGAACAGTACAGGAACAGTACGGGAACAGTACGGGAACAGTTCTCCACAGAAGTTTTTTCTGAAGTAATTTTACATCATTAATCAATAAAATTTTTCAATTATGAAAGAAACAATCTATGTACAAGTAAAAGGCACCGTGCCTAAAAATTTAAAGTATCTTTATTCTCCTAAGAAAAGGGTGCTTTTTATAAATGCATCACTCACACCGGCGATTGTTGTGGTATTGAAATTCCCCACCAAATGGCTTGAACGCCAGAAAAAGCTTCATGAGATCTATGACGGAATTCATACCGATGAGCATGGCTTTTTTGCAACGGGGCCAACCGATCCTACATTGCCAAATTTCCTCATTATGGTCAATAACTTTGATGATGCTATGAGGGATGTGGCAATTAAAAAACCTAATGCAGTGGACAACAGAAAACCTATTTGGTACACCGCTTATGAGGGGGCACAGGGATTGTGCAACTATGTCCAAAAATTGTGTCGTTTGGACCCGGCAAATGCTGAAACGATGGCCGCTGATGCTCACATGGTGATTAAAGGGAAAGGTCATCATGGCAAACAAAAAATTACCGGTGCTTCTACCAGGACCAGCGAGGTTGATCTAAAAGGCCTGGTTCAGTACAGACGGCAGGCAACGGAATGGGTATTTTGCGGTGATTTGGGCGATCCGGCAAACTGGAACCTTGTTCGTGTACCACCAACGTTGGCTGCTGAGACTACCATTACAGGCCTTATTTCAGGAAAGGAATATTATTTTAAAAGTCGTGTGATATCCAAATACGGACCCGGACAGTGGTCGGATGTGATTACAGTGAGGGTTAAATAGTGTTTTGACGTAAATTCAGAAACCTCATGAAATAGTTTTTCAATTTAGAAATTTCAATAAAACGGGTTGAATTCAACACATCGAAGAGAATCCGTTTTTTTATTTCCGTTCATTAATAGTCTTTCTATTTCAAATTTCATCTTAAATATTTTTGCAAATCATTGACTCGAAAAATAACATTATACATGTCTCTGTTGAATAATTATGTTGCCAAAGGGAAAGAGACCATTCACTTAGTGAGAGGTCTCATTCACTCAGTGAGAGTATTCATTCCTTCAGTGAGAAGTCTCATTCACACAGCGAGAGGTTTCATTCACTCGGCGAGAGGTTTCATTCACTCAGTGAGAGGTTTCATTCACTCAGCGAGAGGTTTCATTCACTCAGTGAGAGATCTCATTCACTCAGCGAGAGGTTTCATTTACTCAGTGAGAAGTCTCATTCACTTAGTGAAAGGTTTCATTCGCTCAGCGAAAGGTTTCATTTACTCAGCAAGAGGTCTCTATCAATAATTTTACCAGAGGCATTGAATTATTCAACAATCAATTGCAGGGTTCTTAACAAATGAAGTCGAATTTGATGTTTTGGGGAGAGTGTGTTTTAAAAGCTTGTGGAGAGTGGGAAGGATTGTGATTTTGAATTGAAAATTCGGGCAAGGAGGATCACTCTTTTTATATTTTTCTAAAAATTATTTTTAATCCTACACAATAATTTATCTATTTTTGAGTGGTATCCGCAACAATCAGCGTCCTATAAATCAAAAATCTTAAAAATCAAAAATTTGTCCATAAACCCCTTGACTGAAGATAGAGGATATTGATAAAGTTTGGTGAAAATTTATCAATAGCAATTGACTTTGGTCAATTGAAAATATTTGTACCTTTGCTCATCCAATATTGATAAAAACCTTTTAATATGGTACACCTCATTCCTTTTGACATCGAAGAATTCAATAAATTCATTAGATGCACAGACGATCATTTACAAACCATACGGAACCGCACGGAATATCCCCGTGACGCCGAAGGTATTCCGGATCATTCAAGCAATGATAAAAAAGAAGTAAGCGAGCCTGTGTGGCAATTCCTGGGATGGACCAAGGAGGAAATGAAGCAGTGGTCGCAGTTCAGAAAGCACAACGACGAACTTTATACCCGATATAAAGAGGCTAAAGGTAAAGAATGCGATAGCCTTAAGAAGCAACTGGATGAAAACATTGCCGCGTGTGCTGCCTGGGACGAAAAGCAAGGCATATCTGAACGCTTTACTACGTGCGACAAGACTTATGGTGTGGACCGCGAGGTCTTCGGACATCAAACAGACAAGATCATTCATGAAACTCCTTTGCGTACCATACATCTGCTGTATGAGAAACGCCAACCATTAAACGATACTGAAAAAAAGTTTATTGAAAAATACATTGCATTGCATGAAGCAACGCCCGGATATTACAGTGATCTGTGTAAACGGACAAAAGAACTGCATGAGGCGTTACCAGAATTATGGAGCCGTTTTTACGTTGCAAAAGATAAAGCAGATCTTGCTACAAACACCATTTATATTCCCCCTGCACAAATGAAAGGTGAGTTCAGCCCGGTTGTATGTTTTAAAGTGCCTTCTGCTGAAGAACAGCAACAACTTACTGACGATTTTAATAACTACATGAAGGAGTTTGTAGAGGAGCTGAATGATCTGAACTATGAATATAATCGTTTATACTCGGCAAGATATAATGGATATCTTGGTGTGGATGATGAAAAAGAAGAAGAGGAGAGAGAGAAAGAGAGCACTTTCCCGCTTTATGATGAGATCAGTGAAATGGTTCATGATATGAATTCTGACTGGAGCGGCTATTCATTAGATACCACCCAGGTTGATAGCGATCACCAGGAATACCTGGGTTCTTACAGCGATATGCGTAAAGAGTTCGAAGCCGGCTTTGATGCTATGGCTGATGAATTCAATGTGATCAATGATCTTTACGACCATTTTGTGGAATACCTCAATCTGAAGTTCAAAGACGGGAAAGATGAAACAACTGACATTGACAAACCCGACGAAACATTTAATGACGATTTTTCAGAAACTGACGACCTGCGTGAAGAGACCATACATAATTATCTTAGCGGTATGGGAAGCCCTTTCTTTGATGTTGACGACTGGCATATCATCATGGATCATTTCAACGAAAAGCGTGATGAGAAAGGCAAAACTGAAGCGCTTGAAAAAGCCCTGACCCAGCATCCTGATGATGCAACACTGCTGCTGCGAAAAGCACAGGAAGAGATAAACAGGCACGAATACCAGAAAGCGAGCGAACTTGTTAAACGTGCCGAAGCAAAGGGTCAGCCTTATCATCCTAACCTCTATTTTATCAAAGCGGATATATTCAACCAGATGCACGCACCTGAACAGGCAATTCCTTTATACAAAAAGGTGCTTTCGCTGAAAGGTTACGGACTTGAGCCTTTTTATGAAAGGGCGCGTTACTGCCTGCTTGATAACTACGAGAAACAGAATGATTATGATAATTGCATCCCCATCATTAAGGAGTTGATAGAAGCCAACCCTGAAGATGAATCGCTGGTATCGCGACTATGCGATTTTTATATGAAGCTGGGTATGGTCAGAGAAGTTGAAGAAGCCACAAAAGCTGTCCTTGATAAAGATCCTGATAATGCAGAAGGCTTCAGGATGAAGGGGCGTTTGCTGATGGAGAAAAAGGAATATTTTAAAGCCGCACAGGAATTTGAGAAATCGTTCAACCTGGATCCTTCAGAGAATTATACTGATATGTTCGATGCCGGCGAAGCGTTCGCACAATCGAAAAATTACCAGTATGCAGTTCTTTGTTATGAAATATGCGCATTCTATTACCCCCTTAACAAAGATTATCATATTGCTGCTGCCGAATGTTACAACAACCTGAAAATGCCTTACGCCGCCGACTTCCACTATCGCAAAACCCTCGACCTTGACCCCGAAAATACGATGGCTATGCAAAAGCTGAATATGCCGGAAAATTGATAGTCAATAGTCATTGGTCATTAAGTCATTTGCTGCGCGTCATTTATAGTCATTTGTTGTACGTCATTTGCGGAGTCTATTCCGCCAAATGCGGGGCGTCATTTATAGTCATTGAGTCAATAGTCAATAGTCAATAGTCATTGAATCCGCATTATCTGCAACAATTAGCGTTCAATAAATCAAAAATCTTAAATCAAAAATCTCAAATTTTTTTAACCGTATTTATTGTAAATATTAAGTAATAAAATCAAGGTAATTATCCCTGTTGATCACGTGAAATGAAGCATTGCCGTATGCTTCCAGAAAATCCTTTGGTGGCTTTACTTTCGATTTTGTCCATTTTATTTCATACCCTTTTAGTTTGCCGGAACCTTCCTCAACAAGGTCTATTTCTTTCTGATCGTAGGTCCTCCAGAAATAATGGTTTACAGTTTTTCGTGTGTAATGACACTTCTTCAACCGCTCGGAAATGCAGTAGTTTTCCCATAGTTTACCGATATCATCTCTGATATTGGGTGGGTTTAAATTTGCAATTAAAATATTCCTGATGCCGTTGTCCCAAAAGTAATAGCGTGGACTTTTCGTATATTCTTTGCGCAGGTTACGGCTGAAACCCCTCAGAGAAAAGAGCACATAACATTTTTCAAGCAGGTCAAGGTAACGCATCACAGTAAGTTTGTTCACATTCAAATTTGAAGCAAGTTCGGTGAAGGAAATATCATTGCCAACCTGGAAAGCAATTAACCGAAGCAGGTTAAAAACGAAAATAGTGTCCTTCTGATTGTCCAATTCCAGCATGTCTTTCAGCAAATAACCATCACGCAAAGATGTTAGAATTTCCATGCGTTCTTTATTATTGGTGGCTGTGAGTACCTGTGGATAGCTGCCATATATCAGCCGGTTCTCAAGTGAAGTTTTTGCTGTGAAGAAATCCTCGTCCAATTCCAACTGTGCGATGGGATATAAATAAAAGTATTTACTCCTTCCGGTCAACGGTTCGCCGATTTTGTTTTTCAGATCGAAAGATGAAGAGCCTGAAACAAGGATGTGCAGTCCTTTGATGGAATCAACCATTAGTTTTAGGTTAGTACCAATATCAGGAATTTTCTGGGCTTCGTCAATGAAGAGGTATTTGTAACCCTGCACCATTTGTTGCAACAGGCTAAGCCGGCGACTTGAGAGTATTTCAGCCACATCAAGATTTTCGCCTTGTACCATCAGGATCTTTTCACGCTTAAGTTCTTTTCTTATTTCCTCCATCAGGAATGTTTTTCCTGTTCGGCGGGCGCCAAAAATTCCTGTCACTTTATTTGGTTTTGCAACCGAATCAAGTATCTGTTTTTTTATAAATCGGGTTATCATGCTGACTCAATTTTTATAAATTCAGTCAGCAAAGATAGATATTTTTTGTTAAATCAGTCAGGAAAAAACGCTATTATTTTAAGACATTATGTCAATAGTCATTTACTTCGTGTCATTTGTTTCACGTCATTCATTGTCATTGGTCAATAGTCATTGAATTCGCGGTATCCGCAACAATCAGCGTTCAAAAAATCTTAAATCAAAAATCTCAAATCTTTTTAGGTCATTTGTTTTACGTCATTGATAGTCATTAGTCATTGAGCCAATAGTCATTAAAATCCGCATTATCCCAACAATCTGCGTCAAATAAGTCAAAATCTTAAATCTTTATAAGGTCATAAGTCACTCTATAATATTCCCTTCCATATCGCGAATGTCCCAATAAAGGAAAGCATCGCATGATTGAAGGTCATATTGCCTTTCAATGTTTTTCCTGAGTGCTGTGGCTGAAAAGTCTTCAATTACCTTATTGCGTTGGAATAAGTAAATCAGGGTATCGAGAGAACCAACTCCTGCGTATAGAAAAAAATCAATGTACTTTTCTTTTGAATTGATAAATTGCTGAAAATAAATTTCATTTTTGATCAGGTCTTGTATTTTTTGTGATTCAATGCTTATTTTGGAATAAATTTCCTGAACTTTCCTGAACAATTCCAAACCAAAAACTTCACCGGCAGCCATTTCCTTCAATTCGTAGATTAATTCTGAAAGTGGTTTAATGTATGGGAGCATTTTTGAACGTATGTATTTCATATTGGCGGCGCTTAAATCAGAGCAACCTGGAATTTTAAAAAGTGGTAATGAAATAAAATTCTGTTTACTGTTGTCAATTACCGGCTTGTTCTCTTCAATATTTAGGGCATTTCCTTTAGTGAAAACTTCAGGGAAACAATGGAAAAACATTATTTCTTCGCTGTCAACAATTACTTCATGAAGAAACTGGAATAACTCGTTGTTGGTGTAATATTCTTTGTCTTTAGGTAAAATATATGGAAGTATTGTTGCAATTTTCTCATCAAGCAGATCAATCATTTCGTAAATATGGACTCTTTTTAAATGACTTTTGAAGTAACTCAGCAGGTCTTCTTTCATGTCGTTGATAAGTTTCATCCCTAAATGTATAACCTCCAGGTCATCTTTATTTTTATGCTTATGTTTTTTTGCATTTCTGACTCCATTCATAATATCCTCAGCCTTTTCTCTCTCAAGAAAAAATGCCCGGGGCGGTATGTTATTATAGTACAAATTAAATATTGTTTTATCATTCCAAACTTTCTGCATTTGCCAGATATTAATGAAAAGAGAAAGTTCACAGCAATACGAAAACTTTTCTGCAATAAGGCATAGAATGTATAAAACCATTGGTTCCTCTATCTTCTGATCCGGGTTCGAAGGACGGTTGATGTAAACTGCTTGCATTGTTTTAATTTTTAGGTTGTTGAAAAATTAGTCATTGGTCATTAAGTCAATAGTCATTGATTGTCATTGGTCAATAGTTATTAAAATCCGCATTATCTGCAACAATCAGCGTCCTATAAATCTTAAATCAAAAATCTTTTTGGTTCATTGGGTCATTAAAAGGGTTCAATGTTTCCACTTTACACGTATTTATCCAAAATTTGACTGATTTGCGAAATTTGGTAAAAAGGAATACTGATAAGCCGGAATGGTTTTCCTTTTATGGTTTTTAAATCAATTACAGCAAACTTCTCCTGGCAAATTCTTACAGCAATTTTATGTGATGCGGCATCCATAAACAAATGTAGTGACCTCAACCTGCCAGTATCGCCTGACTTCACTTCAACGGGAATGATGATACCATTATAATTAAAAATGAAATCAATTTCAGCCATTGAGTTTTTTTCTTCGCGGGTCCAGAAATGTCTTTTGCTCAATACATCATTATCATAAGCCAATAGTTCCTGCCCTGTAATATGCTCGGCTATGATGCCCTTCCATGCTGTCATTATGCTTGGTGAAGTGAATATCTCATGCTGTACGCCTGCAGCATAGTTTACCAGTCCTGTATCAACCCATTGTAATCTCGGTGATTTACGATAATTAGACAGGATGGGAATGCTGACAGACGAGGCAGGATAGATCAATTCGAGCAGCATAGTCTTTTCAAGTGTGCGAAATGCTTCTCCCATTTCACGCGAGCGATAATCGGAAACGCCGAAATTCGCAAACTTTATCCTTTGCCCGGCAAAAGAAAACCCTGTTTTGAATATATGCCTGATGTAGTGAATCATTGCATTGTTACTTGCATACTTTTCCACATCATCGCTGAAGCCGGCAAGCAGGCTTTGGTACGTCTTTTTCAGCCGGATCAGGTCACCGGTAGCAGCATAAACCGCTACTATTTCGGGCATGCCTCCAATCAGTGCATAACGATGAAACAATGATTTGAGTTTCTCATGTGCAAAGCCAGGAACAGCGCCGCTGGTGATCATTTCGGCAGATACTTGTTCACCCAAGGCTCCTATAAATTCCAGAAATGAGCATGGACGTAAAGCCATATAGTCAACTCTGCCCACAGGAAAAGAAATATTCCGGTTGAGCATGCTTTCAAGCAGGGATCCGGCAGCTATGACAAATAATTCGGGCGCTTCTTCGTAAAAATAGCGCAAGTAACCGATAGCTTCTGGCGAGTTCTGAATTTCATCAATAAATATCAAAGTTTTGCCTTTATTCCTCTCTTTTCCGCTCAAATAAAAAATGGCATCAAGTAGTTCAGGGAAGTTTTTGCCTGAGGAAAAGATTCGTCTTTGTTCTTCTTTTTCCAGATTGAGATGAATAAAAACTGAAAACTCTTTGGCAAATTCTTTGACCAATGTTGTTTTTCCAACCTGTCGTGCCCCCCTTAGCACAAGTGGTTTGCAGGGACTGCTGTCAGCCCAGGTTTTCAAACTGCTAATAATTAACCTATCGAACATGATTTTGTAATAAATCCAAATGCAAAAATACTAATTTATGTATTAAAACCAAGGTAAAAATTGTCTTTTTTTGTAACAGTTCTATGTAGTTTAAAATGTTTATTGTTTAAAGAGTTTGTTGTTGTCGAAAGTCATTGGCCATTTATTGTCATTTTGTTACGCGTCATTCATAGTCATTGGTCATTACGTCAATAGTCAATAAAATCCGCATTATCCGCAACAATCAGCGTCCAATAAATCACAAACAGATCATTAAAAAGAATCCTTGATCTTGCGAACTAATTCAAATGGGTCTATTTTGGATGCATCTAATACCAGATTGTAATTGACCTTGTCTTCGTAATCCACGCTATATTGATTAATAAACCTCTCGCGCATCTTAGCATTCCTGGTCTTTAGTTCTAGCAATATCGTTTCATAATCAGTTGTTGTAAACTCGTCATTTCTTTTGGCTGCCAATACTCGGTGAGCAGTTATTTCATCAGGCACCGTAAGCAAGACATGAAATGCCTCAGGAATAAAATGAAATCCCAGCCTGTAGTCCATTACAAAGCCATCCATTTCATGCCCCATTTTACTGAAATATTCATCCAGTTTTTTATCCACTTCAGGATGTGACAGGCAATACTGCTGAAATTCTATGATGCCAAGTCCGAAGTTTCTTTTTGCATACCCGCGTGTGGTGTTGCCAACAGAATGGAATGGAACCTGAAGTTTTTCTGCAAGCAATTTTCAGACTGTACTTTTACCGGAACCGGCTTTTCCGCTGATAGTGATTTTGTGTTTCATAAGTTTATTGGTTACCATTTATAAAGACCCTGACGATTGATGAATTTCGCGAAATCATAAGACATTTGAGCAATCGCCATTTTTGCTCCTGCTTCAAGTACCTGATCGCTGTAGGTATGCTGCCCGTTGATGTTGCAGTAGAATCTTCCGGAAGGATTTACCATCACATAAGAGCCTTTCATGTCATTGTTTCTTTCCGGAATTATATCGAACAGTTTTTGCAGTGATGCATGCTTTGTCAGAAACAGACTCATTTCATCCTCAGTGATGGAACATTCATTGAAAGCAGTTTCATTTTGCCCAACAACAGGCAGTACCTGGAACACCTTCCATCGTTCGGGTTTTGCCCACAACAGGAAACCGGTAAAGTTTTCATGGAGGTTGAACCGGCTTAGCACAGTGTTTATTTTTAAGCGCAAACCATGCTCTCTGGCAAGCTCAATAATTTGCTTGTAATAATCCTCGCATAGAACAAAACCATTGGACAGGCAGCGCCCTATCTCTAGATTTGTTGAAGTTTTCAGGCTGTCAATGCTGATGCAAAGCCAATCGAGACTTCCATGAAAACTTCGTAATAACGCATCATCAATTCGGGATGAATTGGTGACAAGCATGGTTGTGAAACCAATATTTTTTGAAAACTGGACCAACCGTGGCAGGTGTCTGCACAAGGTAGGCTCACCACCGGCAAAAGATATCTTGCGAAAGCCAATGGTGAACAATTCTCTGATAAGCTTTATCTGTGCCTGTTCGGGCATAGACATAGCAAGTTCAGCATGGTCTTTCTCATAATGAGAAAAACAGTAACGGCAGCGCATGTTGCAGGAGCCGGTTAGGTGGAAGTTGAGAGATGGGATTTGATTTAATTGATTTGCATGATTATCCAGTTCTTCCTGGAAATAATCATAACTTGAATTTTTCATAGTAAATAATTTTTTAAAAGATTGTTTTTAAAAGGCAGTTTCTTATTTACCCTAACCTTATCCCTCTATCAGGTAAAAGTGAAGGGAGTAAGGGGGCGGGAAATAGAAACGAATTACATGTGGAGAATAGCGAACAAATTCGCACATCATCTGCTCCAAATTAATTTTGGATAAGGATCATAGTTACTCAAGGCAAAAGAAATTCTTTTGGAAAGAGTAGAGTCACTCGATTTGGGTTTATGAAATCGAATTATCACAAAGAGGAGTCACTATAGGTGACCATGCATTTAATGCACCAGGGAATGGCTGGTTATCCAAGCTATGGGAATGTTCCATAAAAATGAAACATCGACTAGATCCAAGTTATGTTTATCACTTATGAGTAGGGGTTAATAACTTAAATCGAAAGGTGCAAAATTAATAAGAAAATTTTATTCCAAATACATGTTTTGAAAAAAATATTTAAAAATATCTGAAAAGATAATAACTGAAATACCACTTAGAGCAAAGCTTACCTTACTTTCCTCTTAGCCACTTTTTTTTATCTTTCAATATCTGGGCAAATCATCCATCAACTTCGACTTCTTTATATCTGTAATTATTTCATTAAGCCACTCACATTGTAGTTTTTTGTTCCTGGGATTTGCATGCCACACCAATCCTTCTTTATTTATTTTGCTAAAGATTCTGTTATTATTGATTTTAATGCGATCCAACAATAGGTCTGTTGCTTCTTTTCCTATTTTACAACTCCATGCAACAATCACATCTTGTTTAAAACACAAATTGTCTTTGAGTTCTTTTTTCCTGTTTTTATGAAAAATTGATGTTTCTTCTTTTTCAAAATTCACGGACATTTTCGCCAGTTTCCTGCTATCTGTTTCCCTTACATCAAGAATATTGATGATAGCAGCGAGTGTATATCCTAATTCTTTCATCACTCTCATGATTTGATATTGGGTGTTATCAGGTGTTGCGGCAATTAAATCAATGGAAGTGTCCATTGCAATATTTTTCAATTGTACAGGTTTATAGGTTTTGTCAACCGGACGGGAATTTCCGGGATTAAGCATTATAACCAATAAGGCCTTTAGCTTTTTTTCATAGTAATCCTTTGCGACAATAGTCAATAATGACCGGCATTATGCTTCCCCATATTTGTAAAATCTTCCTTTTATCGTAAACTCTTTCATTAGTTCTTTAGCCGGAATAAAATATCTGTCATTCATTGGTTTTGCTTTCATTTTACTTTTCAGGGAACTAATTTTCCCATCCAGTATTTTCTTTTCATCAGGTGAAAGTAAAATCTTCGCAAAGCCCATGCTGGTAACTGAACTCAACAAAGTAATACCATGAAAAAAGAATGATGGATTATAAATATCATCATCGTTTTTAGTAACCATGTCAGTTAATGTTTTATAAGAACGGATCTTTGCCCTGATTTCGGGGTCTAAAGCAATCTTTACAATTATTTGATAAATATGACCTCCATCAGGTTGCTTTTTTTCCATAGGATATATCACAGCAATGGTCTTTGAAAAACCTAACTCTCTTGCATGTTCACGCGCATGCAAAACTGCAGAAGAGACCCAATCACCCTGATTAGTAAATACCGAATGAAATTTAAAGAAATTTGCTTTGTCAATCACCATTGAAACAAGGAGGTTCCAAATACTGCCATCTTCATCATTGTTGAGGTTGATCTTGTAAAGTTTTTTATTGTCTTTCATATTTTCCAATGATTTTATCCCACTGGTAATTATTGAAACGTCCAAATTTTGCAATATCAATTTTCTTTATCATGGCAATTATTATTTCTTATTTTTTCTTCGTTTAATGCATGGTCGTATTTGATACCATTAATTGCAATACTGTGTAATTTACAAGTTCATTCTTTTACGGTTTTATACCCTATAGCTTTCCGGGGTTCATTTTTCTTTTCAATTATAGACCGCAACGCTTCAAAAACTATCTGAAACTGCTTGTCGTATTTGCCTTCCATTTTATCAAGTCGCATTTTCAGTTCTTTATTATCATCAATCAATTCGCGCATTTTCACGAATGCCCGCATAATTGCAATGTTTATTTTCACGGATCTTTCACTTCGTAAGACACTGCTGAGCATTGCTACTCCCTGTTCGGTAAATGCCATTGGCAAATAACGGGAACCACCCCAACTTGAGGTGCCAAATTGACGCCTCAAGTTTTGAAGTTCATTTTGGCTTAAAACAAACATAAAATCTTCAGGAAACCTTTCTATATTACGCCTTACAGCACGCTTTAACTATTTTGTCTCAACTTCGTACAGTGATGCCAAATGAAAATCGAGCATCGCTTTCACGTCCCTGATAAAAAAGATTTGAGAGATGATTTCTTTTTTAGTTACAAGTTCATTCATAGTTTCTCATTTTATCTTATCACATTTTATGATAGTTGTTTTTTTCTAAGACACAATGTGTGACATTAGAAAAGTGGTTGTCACAAATTGTGATAAGCTTTGTTTCTCTTTGAAGTCATAAATTGTGACCTCAAGTCAATTTTACGACAAATTATTCCTTCTCTATATCCTTCCTCCGATCACTTCTTCTCACGGACTCTTGGAATTTGGAATTTGAGACTTGAGACTTGAGACTTGAGACTTTGGTCTTTTATTCCTCTTCATCCCTATCCCCAACTCCGTGCAAAACCGTGCCTTTGTTGTTGAGCATTGCATATACTTCGGCTATAGTTGCAGGTGCAGTAAAATGATGTTTCACTCCTAACTGCTGCCCCAGTATATTTGCATCAAGGGCACTCAGCCGTTTGAACTCTTTGCGGGCAAGAAGCCTTCCGGGACGAAGCAGAGCCTTATCCAATTCTTTCAGTTTTACGTTGAATGTGCAAATTATCTGCAGATCGAGCATGTCGTTCAACAATCCATCGGTCATATTCAAAAGGTTTGAAACCCCCTGAATGCGAACATCACCCTGACGTGCTGCAAGCAGAGGTTCGGCGTCTTCAATAAGCAGAGCGCAAAAATATCCCTCATCGGAAAAGTTGGAAATTTCAGAGGAAAGAAATGTCATAAAGCCAGGTTCTATAAGGTAGTCAACCATGTTTGGCGGCATATAAATAACCACTTTACCATTGCTTGTCATGGTGCGCAACAGGTGGCGAATATAATAGGTTTTGCCTGTTCCCGGTTCACCATGAAAAAGAATCAGTCCTTTAGTTTCTGACTTAAAACGCCCCATTAACTCGTTATGAAACTTTTCAAACCCATAGCCATAATTTGTATCCAGACTTTTTATTTCGAAATCATCATTGATGGCATGTGAACGCAGACAGTAGCCATTGCCACCAGATTCAACCATGTATATTGAGGGTTTCTCCGGGACTTTCTCTAAAGTACATTTATCAATATACTCCTGTAGTTCTTCTTCAAAATCCTTATTCCTTTTACCGGAGGCGTCTGCCGGTCGTAGTAATGCTATCTGACTTGTGTAAACATTATCATCATTGAATTTGTGGTAACTCTTAATAAAAGAAGGCACATCATATTCATACTCATCACGTGCTTGAATTTGAATTGCATTCAGCAGATAACCCTTGTCAGGGAATGACAATGTGTAGCGTATTAGACGGTCTTCACGATCCTCGCTATAATTCAAAATATTTGTGTGAAGGCATTGTGCATCCATGTTCTCCTTCAATTCTTCAAGCAGCGCTATTGCTTCAATATCCGTACCTACATAGGTGTAGGATGAAGGCATGTCGTTGTTGATAATGATATAATAGCGCAGCGAATTAAAATCCTGGGAACTTCCCTCTGCCAACCACTTAGCCTGCTCATAACTCAATTGAGGGTATGAAGCATTTCCTACAGTTTCCTCTGAATGAACAGTGTTATCATTTGCATTATCCAAATTATTTTCCATGTTTGATAGTTTTTCTGACGTTTCAACTTTGTTTATTGAACTCTTCTTCGGCTCTTCACCGAAATAACAAATTTCCCTCACATAAAAGTTTACAGGAAGATTTTTGTAATATTCAACTTTTTCAATCCAGTTACCGTGGTTATCCCTTTCACAACTGAATTCGTAAATTTCGGAATCCTTTTTCGGTACAAAATAATTTTGTTTTACTAATTCCCCATTTCCGTCATATTCCCTGGGGAAATAAGATGTTTCCCATTTCCCATCATAATTCATCCTTTTCAATTCGGTGGCATTATTGTGACTATCATATTTCCAGATGTCCCACGACCAAACTTTCCCGTCTGCATTAATACCTTTTGATTCTGTTTTGTTGCCACGTTCATCATAGCCGTATGTGTTTAACCTGTTCATTTTTTCATTGGGATAACTATGTTTTATTGAAATCAACAGGTTTTTCTCATTGTATTCATGCACCTCTTTCCACATCCATGTGCCGTCAGCTTTAACAACATTGGTTTCCAGTTGCAAGCCTATATCATTAAATGTATGATGGGCAATAAAATTTATCTCACCTGATTTTTCATAGTATATCTCTTTTGAAGTTTTTCCAAATTCATTGTAGAAGAGATGATACTTTACAGAATTATTTTCTATCCTTTGTTCCTCAATTTTGGCACCCTTTTCATTAAAACGCAAAAGGTAATTAAATAAACGGTGGTCGTTTTCCACCGGCTTTCCCGGTGTAATTTCACCCTTTTTATTTTTTGCTTTATAGAGGCTCTGCTTTAACTCCCTTATGGGACCATTTAATTCTTCTCCTTCATGATCTTTTGGCCGCAATATATTGTTTTCAATTTGGCCGGACTTATTTTGCCTGGGGGATTCTTTTTTCATCTTTAAGGTTAAGTTGTGTTGAATACAATGATTTCTTGGGTTTGTAACAAAAATTAATCCAACTAAGAATAGGCTAAATTAAATAATTTTCAGATTCCAGGCTTACTTTCTTAGAAATAATTGTCAACAATCATTTCTTTATTGCTTACAGCAAAAAGTGAAAGTGAGAAAAAATAGTACGAAAATTGAATTAGGAAACAAAGTAATCAAAAAGCAATTGAAACAATTCTGCAATTAAAATTGAAGGTCATTGCCGCGTTTATCCCGCCACATGCACACCCTCATTGATGGTCATTGATGGAATGGGATCAGAAAGTAATGAAGATAAAATATGATAGAGGTGAATAGGGAAGTTCATTAATATTAATCAATCTTCCCTCGATCCATCATCAGCCATTCTCACCATTTTTGGTGTGAATTTGGCAATGATATCAACCAATCCCGACTGTGCTGACATTACAGCCTCTATATTTTTATATGCCATCGGCACTTCATCAATACCTGAACCTATCAATGTAACTCCATGTTCTTTAAGTATGGCTCTCATATCGTTTTTTGTAAAAGTTTTTATTGCCTGTGTTCTGCTCATCTGCCTTCCTGCTCCGTGTGAAGCTGAATTGATGGATGATGGTTCTCCTTTACCTTTTACAAGAAATCCGGGAGCGGTCATTGAACCGGGAATGATGCCGAATGTACCTTTGGATGCAGGAGTCGCACCTTTCCTGTGCACAATTACTTCCTGATCGTTGTATTTTTCTTTCCAGGCAAAATTGTGGTGATTTTCCACTTTTGCAAGAACTGTACCTCCAATAGCCTTTGTAATTCTGCTGTGAATGATTTCATGACAAGCCGAGGCATAATCTCCCGCAAGATTCATTGCCAGCCAATATTCCAGCCCCTCACTTGTATCGAGGCTGAGATAAGCCAGATTTTTTGCTGATTGTGGCAAAGCACAAAGTTCTTTTGCAAGCCTGGTGTAGTGGTTTGCAAGCATTGCACCAAAGCCTCTGGAACCGGAATGCGAAAGCAAAGCCAGATATTTCCCTTTAGGAACTTTAAGAACTTCGTCCTCTACATTCATTTCAATAATTCCCCATTCAACAAAATGGTTTCCTCCTCCGGAAGTTCCCAATTGTGAAGCAGCCTTATCAAATAAATTTTTAACCAGTGGAAATGATCTGAATTCTTCTCTTTCAAGAATGGCATGATCCGCTTTATCTTTACCATGCCAGCCTGCTCCTGCTCCAAATTTTGTATAAGCTATCAGCTCTCTTTTGAACTTACTTTGATTGTCGAAATAAAAATTTTCAGGAATATCGTATATACTCAGACACATTCTGCAGCCTATATCAACACCCACACCATAAGGAATAACAGCATTGTTCGCAGCAAGTACTCCGCCTATCGGCAATCCATATCCCTGATGTGCATCGGCCATTAAAGCTCCTGCAACTGTCACAGGAAGGCTCATGGCAGTATTCATCTGAATGATTGCTCCCTCTTCGATGTTTTCTTTACCGAAAATTGAATAGGGGATAGGGTTGTCTTTAAGCGCCAGCTCTTCTGCACTGGATTTTGCTTCATTATATTCAATAAGAGCAGTAGCGATCGGAGAAAATGTTTCACTGTCTGCAAAAATCAGTGGTTCTTTCAGAACCTCTGTAAGCAACGACAGCACATCTTCATTGTCGTAATCCCCGAATTTTTCATCAATCATTTGCAAAGCGATCCCTATAACTTTTAACTCAGGATAGCCAATCGCCAACAAGTCTTCACCGCTTATTTTATTCTTCTTCATGTTTGTAAAATTAATCATTTGTGAGAAATGTCATCAGTCATTAGTCAATAGTCATTAGTCACTAGTTACAAGATCCAGAATCCAAATTCCAGGGAAGCGAGAGAGCTTGGAATTTGGAGCTTGGAACTTTTATTGTTTTTTCACAGGAACAAAAATTTGTTTTAACTGATCCACCAGAAGGCTGTTTCCTGAAAGAGAGATGTTGTTGATCTTCTCGGCAATTTTTTCAACATACTCCATTTCTTTTAACTTGAAAAGCATTGAATTTTCTTCCATCAGTTTGGCAGTGTTTAGCAAACTTCTGGTTGAGGCTGTTTCTTCCCTTCTCATGATAATGTTGGCTTGTGCTTTCTTTTCGGCTACGAGCACCTGATTCATGATATCTTTCACATCGCCCGGTAAAATAATATCCCTGATACCCGAGCCAATTATTGAAACTCCCAGCCCTTTGGCTTTTTCATTCAGTGAACCTACAACATATTGCGAGATGTTCTCTTTCTTTTCAAGCAATTCATCCAGCGTGTAACCACCGATAAATTCCCTAAGCGCTAACTGATTCAAAACATAAAGTTGTTTTTCGAATTCCTTGTTGTTCACGAGCGCTTTTGTTACGTCAACCACTTTGTATTGAACAAAAAAATTGATCCTCAATGCTGCCTTATCCTTCGTAAGAATTTCCTGTCCTGAAATCTCCATCTGGATGGCTCTCATATCTACTTTTGCAACGTTGATTGTGGTCATGTTTTTCCAGAAAAGATAAGCTCCCGGTTCAAGAGTTTTTTCGTATTTTCCATCAATGAACATTACACATTTTTCATAAGAATCAACATTGACCACCCTGATGTAAGGAATTACTTCCTTTCTTGACAGAATGGATTTTTCAATGTTCTTGTCAATTTCAATATTGTTCAGGTCAATAATATTGAATTTGTAATTGACAAGTCCTTTCCAGAAAACATATCTTCCCGGCGTCAAAACGCCAGCGAAAAGTTCATTCTCATATTGCAGAGCGATTTCGTTATCCCTGATTTCTATGAAAATTGTGGCATCCATGAATTCTTTATCATTAAGCAAAATGTTGAGGTTGCATGGTGCAATGAATTGTTTTGCCATGCTGAAAATACTGATGCTTTCAGATAGTCCAAGCCAGTAAACCCCCGGTTGAAGAATTCTATTGTAATTGTTTTTCTTGAAAACCAAGCCTACATTGTAGGCATCTATTCTTACTCTTTTCATAATTTTATTTTTAGGTTGTTTTTACGCTGATCCGCACTGCTTATGCTGATCAATTTTTTTCATTTTATTTTTTTGTTACCCGCATAAATTCACATCTTTTTTCTTATGCTTTTCTATGCTGATTGTTCGGTTTCATTAATAAAGAAAGAAATAATAAGCTCATCCTTCCTGTGGCGGAAGCCTGCTTAAGACGGGAATATTGCACAAACTTTTTATGATTTTTCATTGTTACTTTTACATCATTTGATAAACGAAATGTTGTAAAAGGAAATTGCTGACCATCTGCAATTTTGCAATTTTCCTGCCGGTATCTGCATGCTCTCAAGCCATGGCCTGATCGTGGATTGAACCACAGAGCAACATTATTCCTTTCTTTTCCGGTTGCCTTTTCAGAAGTGGCATTCTTCATCATTGGATTAACAGTCCAATACTCTACCAATTGAGTTATCCCGATTTTTGATTGGGAGCAGGATTCGAACCTGCGCAGTGTTGTTACTCTATCCGCCTGAGTTATCCGCTTTCACGG
This sequence comes from uncultured Bacteroidota bacterium, assembly GCA_903889915.1. Classification (GTDB taxonomy): domain Bacteria; phylum Bacteroidota; class Bacteroidia; order Bacteroidales; family CG2-30-32-10; genus CAISZK01. Next base: position 29,352 of record CAISZK010000029.1, on the reverse strand, counting down.
AGTGGGAGTCGAACCCACGACACACAACAAAACTGATATGCGATAAATCTACGGGCAGCATATCATAAACCAACGGTTAACGATACTATGGAGCCTGAAGAAACTCTCATCAGAGGCCTTTCAAATTATTTCATATCCTTCCGGTAAAGGAAGATCTTTATCCTGTTTAGGAAAATATTTTTAGTCAAAGAACGATTCATCATTTTGATGATGCAAAATAAATACTGTACTGCGCAACCGAATTGCGCAATGAAAAATATTTTTACTTTTGCAGAATATTTCATGCTAAACTATTGGTTTTAGTAAAATTAAAATTTCATGTTTTTTGTCAAATACCTTCAATTGCGCAAGTAGATTGCGTAGATTTAGAAAACCGGCAAATAAAAACAGGTGTTTTTTTACTCATTGAAACCGGTTTCAGGAAATTTTTAAAATAATTGCAATGCTTTTTACGCTCTTTTTTGAATCTTCATACTAAACATTAAAGCCATGTCAATAAACAAACTTGCACTGATACGCTACAAAACAATAGATAACTGTTTGCAAAACCGTTTCCGCAAATGGACCCTTGATGATCTTGTCGAAGCTTGTTCGGATGCGTTGTACGAATATGAAGGAATCACACAGGGTGTGAGCAAACGCGCAATACAACTTGATTTGCAAAATATGCGCAGTGAGAAACTGGGCTATAATGCACCGATTATTGTAACAGATAAAAAATTCTACACTTATGCAGAAAAAGGATTCAGCATTAGCAATGTCCCACTGACAAAACAGGATCTGGGCACACTCAATGAAGTGGTGGCTGTGCTGAAGCAATTCAAGGGTTTTGGATACTTTCAGGAGTTGACAGTAATGGTAAGTAAACTTGAAGATAAATTATTCAGTCAGCAGCACAAAGGAAAGGCTTATATCAATTTCGAGAAAAACGATTTGCTGAAAGGCCTTGAATTTATTGACCCAATTCACAAAGCTATCGTTTCAAACAAAGCCATCGAAATTAACTACAAATCATTCAAAGCAAGAGAAGCGAATAAGTTTGTCTTTAGCCCTTACCTGCTGAAAGAATACAGAAACCGCTGGTTTATTTTAGGTGCAAAATCTAACAAAAGCATACTCACACTTGCTCTTGACAGAATAATTGACATCACTGAAGCAAAGGAAAAATATTTAAAAAACACCACCATCAATATTGACACTTATTATGACGATGTAATAGGCGTCACAAAAGGGCTCACTCAACGCGATTATAACATTGTTCTGTGGGTTGACAAAGTGAACGCACCTTACATTTGTACAAAACCCCTGCATTCTACACAAAAAATTGTCAAAGAGTATGAAAATGGAATGATATTTTCCATAAAGGTAATATGGAATTTTGAACTGGAAAGGGAGATACTTGGCTTTGGTGAATCTATGCAGGTATTGGCTCCACGGCGGTTAAAGAACAAAATTGCAGAGAAACTAAAATTAGCCTCGGCGCGGTATGCAAAGCCATTTGATTTGGAATATGATCTTGCGGGAGGAAAAAAATAATTGTGAATATTTAGCCGCCGGATGAACATTGGTAAAACTGCAGGCGCTTTAGTTGATCTTTATTCCCAACATACTTTCACATGTATTTCACAATAACCTTCCTTTTAGAATAATCCTTTTCACTAATCATTATTCAAGAGTTCCTTTAATATTCCATAATTCAAATTCTATACAATATTGTTTTTGTAGTTGGTGCCTATTTCAATTGTATGCACTTCTATTTTGATAAGTTTATAGAGTGTTGTTAATATTTCTCGATTACTCCGGTAATATAGGTTTGTAAATCAAAAGTCATCCTAAAAAATGCTTTAAATCACAAAAAGTCGTTCAATAAAATGTTAAGTTGACCGTAAAGTTGTTCATTTTAATGTATATTTGCAACTTCTTATTAAGTAAAAGTCATGGAAAGAGCCGAAATAGAGATATTAAAACGATGGAAAAGATCCAAAACCAGAAAGCCCTTACTTTTAAGAGGTGCTCGTCAGGTCGGCAAAACCTGGCTGATGAAAGAATTTGGAAAGCGGGAATACGAACAGTGTATTTATGTCAATTTTGAGAGCAGCAAACATCTTCAAAATATTTTTAAGGAGGATTTCAATATTGACAGGATAGTTGAAGCCTTGCAAATTGAAACAGGCGTATTATTCAATGAAAACAACACCTTGATCATTCTTGATGAAATTCAGGAAGCAGAAGGAGCGCTCACATCGCTAAAATATTTTCATGAAAACACTCCCGGATATCATGTACTTGCTGCCGGCTCTTTACTGGGTGTCGCTTTGCACAGGCATACCTCTTTCCCGGTTGGTAAAGTGGAATTTCTGGATCTGCATCCATTGCGACTTACTGAATTTATGACGGCTCTTGGGCAAAAAAATCTGGTGTCGCTTCTTGAGGACAAAAAATGGGATTTAATAAAAACCTTTAAACAAAAATATATTCAACTTTTGCGTCAATATTATTTTATCGGCGGTATGCCAGAAGTTGTAAATGCCTTTCGTGAGCGTAATGATTATGCAGAAGTCCGTGAGATACAAAAACAAATTTTGGAGGCTTACGAACTGGATTTTTCAAAACATGCGCCTCATGAAATTGTTCCTAAGGTAAGAATGTTATGGAACTCCGTCCTTGCACAATTGGCAAAAGAAAATCGTAAGTTTATTTATGGTGTCATTAAAGAAGGCACCAGGGCAAAAGATTATGAAATAGCAATGGCTTGGTTGATTGACGGTGGTCTTATACATAAAGTCAGCCGTGTGTCTAACAGTGCCATTCCGCTTAAAGCATATTTGGATTTTTCTTCTTTCAAATTATTTTTTGTTGATATTGGACTACTTTCAGCAATGGGAAACATTGATGTCAAAACATTACTGGAAGGTAATGCCATTTTTAAAGAGTTTAAGGGAGCCCTCACTGAACAATATGTTTTGCAGCAATTGGTTTCTGAAAAAGAATTTAATGTTTATTATTGGTCAGCAGAAAAATCAACTGCTGAAATTGATTTTATCATACAGCATAATGGAAAGGTTATCCCGGTAGAAGTGAAAGCTGAAGAAAATTTGCAGGCTAAAAGTTTAAAGGTATTCTGCCAGAAGTATAACCCGGTCATAGCTGTCAGGAGTTCAATGTCTGATTACAAGAAAGAGGACTGGCTGATAAATTTGCCGCTGTATGCAATTTCTGAAATTGGGAATTTTTAATTAAGTCGTGGCGGAACTGGTCAACGTACCTGAAGATGATTCGAAGCGCACTCCGCCGCAATTTAATAATGGGATGTATAATCACCACTTAAATCCCGCTTATTAAGTGAATTATTGACTTTGCAAGATGTAAAAGCCGCTTTACTAGTTGTAAAGTTGTCCCTACTATGAGTTTTAGTCACTGTATTATGTATTCGGGACGACTTTACACGATGAAAAGTGTCTGTAATATGAGTTATAGTCACTGTAACATGTATTCGGGACGACTTTACATGATGAAAAGTGTCTGTAATTTGAGTTAGAGTCACTATAACATGTATTCCGTTCAACCGAGCATAAGTAATTGCAAGAATTCAATTTTGCAAGGAGAAATAACAATTTTAGGAATGTTAGCTAACGAATTATACTAAACAAGATTGTAAAATAAAACACCTTGAATAGTCGAAAACTGACTTGGGTTTTGGAATTTGAAATTTGGGCCTTGGGTCTTTAAGTCTTTTTCTAATACAACCTCTCCCCAATAGCCGCCTTCAATTTATACACATTAATAATGTAGCCAATCTTTGATTTCAGCAGAAGCAGCTTGCTTTCCGAAACGGTGGTTGCTGCATCAAGAAGATCAAGGTTGGTTATGTTTCCTGCAGTGTAATTGGTCTGTGCCAGAGAAAATGCTTCCTGTGCTTGTGTTAGCTGCAGTTCATTATGCTCAACCTTTTTTATGGACGATGTCAGGTTGTCTTCATTTTCGGTGACCTCGCTGGAAATGGTTCTTTTTTCAAGCTCAGTTTCCAGGGACGTTGTCTCCATACCTGACTTTACCTGCAGCAATGCAAATTTCGTTCTGGTACCATCGAAGAGGGTATATTTAAAACCTACGCCTGCAACAAAGTTTGGCTTTATTGCATTCAGATCGGGGAAATAACCGTTTTTCCCGCCACCGGTAATAAACAGGTTAAATGCAGGATTATTCTGAGCTTTTACCAGATTGTATTTCATGCCTGCCAAAGTTGTTTTCTCATTCAGGATAATCGTTTCATCACGGTGTTTGTAGGCATAAGGAATAAGTGAATCAGATGGATGATCCGGCAATTTTATTTCAAGGTCCTTTTTTACATTGAAACGCTTTGCTGAGGCCTGTCCCATGAGCGAATTCAGTTCGGTAAGCTGGTTATCGAGGGTTGTTTGCAGGTCAATACCATCACTTTCAACTTTCGAGATTTTTACTTTGGTGCTGAGAATTTCATATTGTGTTGCCGAGCCCGATTCTTTCTTTTTTTGAATAAAATCGAGGTGCCCGTTCAGTGTTAATAGTTGTTCTTTATTGATCAAAATTGCTTCCTGCAAATAAACTACTGCGTAATACAGGGAGGTAACAGTTGATGCGAGTTTCTGCTTTACCTGTTCGATGGAAAGTTCATTGAGATTTTTGACTTCACTGGCATATTGAACGTTTTTAGCAGTTTTACCAAAATCATAGAGACTTTGCACAAAGTTGAGAGATGCGGAATAATTATTGACAGGGTAGAGTTCGAATGAACCAAGCATCGGAATGGATAATTTTTCAGCAGGGCCAAGACGGGTGTATGAGGCTTCGGCATCAACATTGGGATAATATCCCGATTTAGCCAAACCGATGGCAGCATCAGCATAATTGATAGCTTCGGTCATCTCCTTTACTGAAGGATGGTTTTGCACAACGATGCTGATTATTTTTGAAAGTGTCAGGGAATCTCCAGCGATCTTACTGCCTGCAGTGTCAGTGCGTATTTGTCCGTGAACGGAAAAACAGCACACCACACTAATGATAATAACAAATTTGAATAAAAGACCGTTTCTTTGTTTTTTCATATTTTTCACTTTTTTGATCCTAATCCTGCGGGATTTTTTTTCTTTGCCACTAATAATAATATTGGAATAGCACCTACGAGCGTAATCATGGCTGCTATCAGAAAATCATCATCAATACCCTCAATGTATGCCTGCTTATTTGCATTTGCAACTACGATGTATTGCGATTGTTTCATTGCATCAGACAATGAACTTCCGGAATTATGCTCCAATTGATAAGTAAGGTTGTGGGTGGTATTCATAAATACTTGTGATTTTGGCTGAATAGCCTGCCCGTATGTTTGAGAATGAAAATTCACTCTTGATGATAAAACCGTAGCCAAAATGGCGACTCCCAAACTACCGCCCAATTGCCTGATGGTATTGCTGATTCCTGACGCCTGTGCCATTTTTTCCCTTGGAATTTGCACCAGAGCGATGGTTTGTAATGGCGTAAAAAGTAATCCCATTGAAAACCCCCTGATATACAGTGACAGCATGATGTAATGGTTTTCTGTAAGGAACGACAGGGATGAGTTCAGGAAAAAGCTAATGGCAAGTAGGAGTACACCAACCATGATCGGTATTTTTGCATTTATTCTGTCAGCGATTTTCCCTGAGATTGGAGACATTATTCCCTGAATAATTCCAACCGGCAGAAAAACAGAGCCTGCCTGCACGGCAGTATAACTAAGAGAATTCTGAAGATAAATTGGTAAAAGAAATGTGCTGCCAAACATCCCCATTCCAAAGATAAGTATTACCAGTGTGCTGATCCCGAAATTGCGGTTATTCAATAGTCGCAAATCTATCAATGGTTCTTTAACAGTGTATTCAGCAGTAATAAATACCGCAAGTGAGATGATGGCAATAGCGAAACAGATAAGAATATACGGCGCCGACCAACCCGCAGAATTGGTTGCTGCGTTTCCTTCTGATAGTGCGTATAATGTCAGGGGTAAGAAAGTAACGATTGAAATAAATCCGATATAATCGAATTTCCTTATTTTAGGATTTTTATATTCTTGTTGTATTATAACTGTAGCAAGTAAACCAATGATTCCAACAGGAATATTGACATCGAATATAAGCTGCCAGTTGAAATTATCAACAAGGTAGCCGCCAATTATTGGCCCAAATGAAACAGAAGCTGCAGCTGCAATGCCCCAGAATCCCAGCGCCACTCCTCTTTGTTTTGGAGGAAACTCACGTGAAATGATAGCCATTCCCAAAGGTTGTATCACACCGGCGCCAAGTCCCTGCAAAATCCTTGATAAAATAAGCATGTTTTCATCGCTTGAAGCGCCGCAAAAAAATGAACCAAGTGTAAAAAAGAACAAGCCAAGAAAATACATGCGTTTGTATCCAAACTTATCGGCAAGCCAGCCTGAAGTAGGCAACATTACTGCCATTGCCAACATATAAGCTGTGATGACCCATTCAGCTTTGTCTATGCCAATACCAAACGACGCCATGATCTTTGGCAACCCCACATTCACAATGGTGGCATCAAGCACAGCCATGAATGTTCCTATCATGACGGTTGCCAGTAACCACCACTTATAACTATCACTTTGAGGATGCCAGGCGGAATCCCTGCTTCTGACGAGTCGGCGGATACGATGCGAAGGTGAAATTCTTCTTTTCCGCATTTTAATCTTTGATGATTTTTACGACAACTGACATACCGGCCAAAAACCTGAAAGAAGAAATTTTTGTTCCGTCTTCTGTTCCGTCAATTGAAATTTTCAGTGGTACACGCTGTGTCACTTTCGTGAAATTACCTGATGCATTATTTGGTGGTATTAATGAAAACTGTGATGCAGTGTTTGATCCTATGCTGATTATTTTCCCGGTGAAAGTAGTACCTGCAAAAGCGTCAACAGTGAATTTTGCATTTTGACCTAAATGAAGTTTTGAAATTTTGGTTTCTTCAAGATAGATCAGCACCCAAAATTTCTGATTATTTGTAATGGTGAAAATTGACTGACCCGCAGTAGTTATATCTCCCGGCAGCAACCACCTTTTTGCAATGATGCCGTCCATTGGAGCATATAATTTGGTGTTTTTAATTTGTGTTTCTATCAGTGCAACCTGCGATTCAGCACTTTTTATGGCAGCAGCGGCGCTTTCAATTTTAGCTTTTGATACGTCGAGGGCTACCTTGGCAGCATCATACAAAGCTTGTGCTGATTCAAGTGCTTTCTTGGAATGATCATAAGTTTCTTTGCTGATCACATTACCTGTATATTGTATCTTCGCTCTGTCAAAATCTTCCTGTGCTTTGTCAAGACTAACTTTCAACACCTTTACACTTTCGCCGTCATATTTGTAAGATGCTTCCGATTGTGCTTTAGTGGAAATTGACTGATCTTTCAGTGCTATCGCCTGGTTTTCCTGTGCTATCAGATCCGTGCTGTCGAGCACGGCTATCAGTTCACCTTTCTTGACAGAATCACCTTCATCAGCATATTCAGTGGCTATTCGTCCGAGAATTTTTGAGCTGACTGAAACATTGTCTGACTGAATATAGGCATCATCAGTTGAAATATATTTCAGGTAGTTTCTATACCACATCCATCCCAGGGTAAATACGATGAGAACTATTATAACAAGCGGTATGTATCTCGTCATTCTCTTTCTTTTTTTACCGGCAGGCGCTGACTGATTCTCCATAGATTTTGATTGATTCTCCATAATTAATTCGATTCTAAAAGTTAGTATTTTTAAAATTCTATTGATTTTTGCTCTTTGAAATTTTGGTTAAGATCGCTTTGATATTATGCAGTGATGCAACAAATTTTTCCAGTTCTTTTTCTGAAAGTGTCAGCAGTTTTTCATTGATCTGATCACGATAGATTTTTTTATTTTTTTCAACAAAAGCAGACCCTTTTTTAGTCAGTTTTATTTTTACAATTCGCCTGTCCTGCTTATCAGCAAGCCTTTCTGTCAAACCTTCCTCGATCAGTTTATCTATAAGCGTTGTAACATTTGGTTTTGAAATAGAAAGTCTTTCCCCGATTTCCGACATTGACAATTCACCTTCACCTGAAAGCTGTAGCAGCACGTAGTAAGCTCCCGGAGTAATGTTTGAACTCGGAAAGAAAGGTCTGCCAAATGCTTTATGGAACAATGGTTTTGATGAAATTATATCATCCGTTATCATTGATAATTTTGCTATTTCCATAAATGGTTACTTTTAATAATGGTTACAAAAGTATAACTATTATGATTCATAACAGTGATAAAAATTATTCATTAACAAAAATTAGTAATTTTTTTTCTGAAATATAAGCTGATAGGGTATAACTTTGCTAATAGATTTATCCATTATTTGAACGGTCTGATCATTTTGTCATGGATACATCCGTTTGTCGTTTTGTCCGAAAATTTCAAGTGACAAATAAATTCTGATTCACACAATTGAAAACCCTGTATCCGGATTTTATTTGTTTCATGGTTTATTAGCTTCGCTACTTCATTGAGTTATCAGCGTGGATAACTGAAGTCATTAACCAGAAATCAACAAACCAATAATGAAAAAACGCAGAATTTTATGCCGTTTGAGGTATAACTCAGTTAATAAAAAATAAAGGAACAATTATTGTAAATTAAGTATGCACAAAAAATTCAACCTTGAATTAATTTTAAAGAATTATGATTTTTGATGATTACAACCCTATAGAGAACAAACTCTTCCAGATTATTGATAATGATGGAAAAGTTTTGCATCCCGAATTAATGCCCGAAATTGACAACGATACAATTTTAAAGGCATACAAATCCATGCTTTTTGCCAGAACTGCTGACATTATGGCAGTATCTTTTCAGCGGCAGGGAAGAATGTTTACTTATCCTCCAAATTATGGACAGGAAGCCATTGGAGTTGCTGCCGGAATGGTGATGCGCGAAAATGATTGGCTGATCCCTGCATTCCGTGAAATGTCAGCCTGGCTGGCAAAGGGAGCGACCCTCAGAGAAATGTTTTTATATTTCATGGGATTTGAGGAAGGAACTGTTTTTAAAGATGCTAAAAATATGCTTCCAATGGCAGTTCCTATTGCCTCGCAATTGTTGCATGCAGTTGGCATTGGCTATTCCATTAAATACAAAAAGAAAGATGAAGTGGTCTTCACTTTTGTGGGTGATGGAGGCACTTCAACTGGAGAATTTAATGAGGCTTTGAATTTTGCCGCAGTGTGGAAAGTCCCGGTAATTTTTGTTGTTCAGAACAACCAGTTTGCTATTTCTGTTCCTGTGAAAAAACAAAGCAGTGCAATGAATCTTGCTGTAAAGTCGGTTGCTTTTGGAATGCCAGGTATCAAGGTTGATGGCAATGATGTGTTTGCCATGTATGCCGCTTTAAAAGAAGCGCTGGAATATGCAAAATCAGGAAAAGGCCCTGTGTTGATTGAAGGACTTACATACAGACTAGGAGCACACACTACATCGGATGACCCCACAAAATACCGCAGCAAAGAAGAAGAAGAATATTGGGCAAAGGCTGATCCTTTGAAAAGATTAAGGCAGTTTTTGCAGGATAAAGATCTGCTGAAAGAAAACGAAGATGAACTTGTAGCCCAGTATAAAAAGGACATAGAAGCAGAGTTTGAAAAGGCAGAACAACATGCACCATACGAACTTGAGGATGTGTTTAAATATACGTTTGTTGATATGCCCGATGAATTGAAAAGACAAAAGAAAGAATATGAAAATTTTCTGCAATGGAAGGAGGTAGCAAAATGAGTGTAATGACTATGGTAAATGCGATTAACAACGCACTTGATATAAAGCTTGGTGATGATGAAAATGTAGTGGTCTATGGAGAAGATGTAGGAGTCGAAGGCGGTGTTTTCCGTGTAACTGAAGGACTACAGAAGAAATATGGTGAGCTGCGTGTGTTTGATTCGCCTCTTGCAGAAGCTGCCATTGCCGGAACTGCTGTGGGTATGGCTGTTTCAGGGCTTCGTCCTGTGATTGAAATGCAGTTTGACGGATTCTCTTATCCTGCGTTAAACCAAATAATCTCTCATGCTGCACGTATGCACAACCGTTCGAGGGGACGTTATAAAACTCCGATTGTAATAAGGATACCTTATGGCGGAGGCATCAATGCGCTGGAACATCATTCCGACAGCCCTGAAGCCATCTACGGGCATATACAGGGTTTAAAAGTTGTGATACCATCCACGCCACACGATGCCAAAGGCCTTTTGATCTCTGCCATCGAAAGTGATGACACCATTATATTCATGGAGCCAAAAAGAATTTACAGGGCGATCAAGCAGGAAGTGGCTGATGAAAAATTTTCAATTCCTCTTGGAAAAGCCAAAGTACTTGCTGAGGGAAATGACGTCACAGTGGTTGCTTATGGAGCTATGGTTCGTGAAGCACAGAAAGCAATCGTAATGGCTAAAGGCGCCGGGATATCAGTTGAGCTTATTGACCTTCGCAGCATATTCCCTATAGACAGGGAGACCATTGCCAAATCGGTTCAGAAAACAGGAAGATTTATTGCAGTCACGGAAGGACCATTGAGTTTTGGAGCCGGGGCTGAACTGATAGCAATAGTGAATGAAGAAGCTTTCCTCAACCTTGAAGCTCCTCCCAGAAGAGTTTCAGGTTTTGATACTGCAGTTCCTTTACCAAAGGGTGAGCATTTTTACATGCAATCACCTGAAAAAATATTTTATGAAATTGAACGTACGGTAAAATTCTAAAAAGAAGAGTATGAGATTTATTTTTAATTTTCCTGATATTGGCGAAGGACTTGATGAAGGTACTATTGCGGAATGGTATGTCATAAAAGGACAGCAGATACATTCAGGTGATGCGCTTGTGAGAATGGAAACCGATAAAGTTGTTACTGATATTCCATCTCCGAAAACAGGAGCCATTGTTGCAATCTATGGTGAACCGGGAGAAACGATACATGTTGGTGCGCCTTTGGTTGAAATAGAAATTGAAGGCGTTTTCGGAAAAGAAGCAGTCGAAGAAGCGAAAAAAGAAACAGTAACAGAACCTATTGAAGAAGGGGCTGCAGGCGTTGTAGGAACCATGGAGGTTGCAGGAAACAATGCATATCTGCCTGCCAGCAACGAAGGTTTTGATAAACCAGCGGTTGAAACAGAAAAAACTATCAGGAAAATCCTCTCCACGCCTGTTGCACGTGCTTATGCCAAAGAGGTGAATGTAAAAATCAACAAAGTAACCGGCACCGGACCAAACGGAAGAGTTACTATTGCTGATGTAAAAAAACATCTTGAGAGTACCGCACAAACGCCACAGGTTGTAAGACCACAGGCTCCGATTGAACCTACTGAAATGGCAACTTATGAACCGCTATCTCAAATAAGGAAAACCATCGCGAAAAATATGACTTTGTCTGCGCAAAATGCAGTACGTATGTCGGTGCATGAAGAGGTTGAAATATCAGAGTTGATAAAGGTCCGTGAAGAGCACAAAGCTTTGTTTGCAGAAAAGAAAGTGAAGATAACCTATCTGCCCTTCGTTCTGAAAGCAACAGCGATGGCATTGAAAACTCACCGTGCTTTGAATTCTCAGCTTGACATGGAGAACAACAGAATGATTTACATGAAGCATTATAACATCGGCATTGCTGTTGACACTCCCGAAGGACTTGTGGTTCCTGTGATCCATGATGTGGATAAACTTTCAATTTTTGAACTTGCACAAAAGATCACCGAATTGAGTGAGAAAGGCAGGGACCGAAAACTTACAATGGATGAATTGAAAGACGGGACTTTCACAATTACCAACTATGGTTCCATGGGTGGTATTTTTGCTGTCCCTGTGATCAACTATCCACAGGCAGGAATACTGGGTGTAGGCAGAGTTTTGAAAACTCCCATAGTTAAGAATGACCAAATAGTTATCGGAAATATTCTTCCGCTTTCACTCACTGTTGACCACCGCATCGTTGATGGTGGTGAAGTAACACGGTTTTTACTACAGGTTATGAGATACCTGGAAGACCCTGTTTCATTGCTTATGGAATAAGAGTTTCCAAGATCAATAAACACTTTAAGCAACAAACACTTTAAACTTTAAAAAAATGGAATACGATATCATCATTATAGGTGCAGGGCCTGCAGGATATGCAGCTGCACTCAGGGCTTCACAACTTGGAATGAAAACCGCTTTGATCGAAAAGAGTCACATTGGCGGCATGTGCATCAACTGGGGCTGCATCCCAACCAAGGCAATTATTGAAAGTGCCAGAATTTTCTCAAAAACAAAGAAGGTTGATGAATTTGGCATTGACGGAGTGGATCCCTTGAAAATTGTTTTCAATTGGGAAAAAGTGAAAGAACGTTCCATTGGTATTACCCATAAATTGTCAAAAGGAATTGAAGGTATGCTGAAGAAACATGGTGTGGATATTATGCAGGGAGAAGCTATTATCAATGCTGACAAATCAGTGAGTGTGGGTGACAAATCCTTCACCGCCACTGACGTTGTTATCGCAACAGGTTCCCGTCCGGCTGAAAATAACAATCAAAAGTTCAAAGATATTATCATCAATATTGACAAGCTTTTTGAACTTAAGGAAATCCCCGAAAACATTGTTGTCATTGGAAAAGGTGGCGTCGCTGTGGAGATGGCACAGTTTTTTAATCTTATTGGGAAATCAGTTACGCTGTTATCCAATGATGAAAAAATCCTGCCCGGTTTTGATGAATACCTGCAGTCCTGGATGATTGACAAATTCAAAAAGAACGGAATTCAATTCATCGCCGGAACTTCTGAAAATTATGCAGACGGAAAACTTCTGGTGAATGACAAAAAAATAAAATGTGATAAAATCGTCAATTGCAGCCTGAGAAAAGCAATATTGCCGGAGTGCAGATTAAATATTGATCTGGATGAAAAAGGCTATATCAAAGTTGATAAGAATCTTGAAACAAACCAGCCCAATATCTTTGCAATAGGTGATGTAAATGGCAAGAGTTATTTTTCCTACATAGCCTCAGCACAGGGAATCTTGGTGATCAATAAAATTAAAGGAATTCAATCCGATTTCTCTGTCAATAACTATCCGCTGAATCTTTATAGCATGCCTGAGATTTCGCAGATAGGAATGACCGAACAAAAACTAATTTCTGAGGGGATAGAATATAAAATTACCCAGCTACCACTGTCTTCCAATGGAAAAGCATTAATTGAAGGAAACACCGAGGGTTTTGTCCGTTTTCTGTCAGATAAAAAATACGGACAGGTTTTGGGTGCACAGATCATTGCTGCCAATGCTTCGGATATGATTTCCGAAGCCAGCGCTATCATGCAGAATGAAGGAAGTATTTTTGATATCACCCAGATAATCCATGCACATCCTACAATATCGGAAATATTCACAGAGGCCGGCTTTGAAGCAATGTACCGATTATTTTCGGAATAGATTCAATGATCAAAGTTCAGGAATATAATCTTCCGGATTTTAATATCTATGCAAAGAGTGAAAACGCTTTCAGTATATGGCAGCCTGAAAACACTTGTGTTGTTATTGGCACAAGCAATAAACCTGAAGATTCACTAAAAGCAGAAAATATCATCGTTGATAACATTGCTGTTTATAAAAGGCCGACAGGAGGACAAGCCGTAGTTTTGACACCCGAAACTATCGTTATTTCTGTCCTTAAACTAGAGAATTCACTAAAGGCTCCAAAGGTTTTATTTCAAAAAATAAATTCCCTTATCATTCAGTCATTGCAACAACTGGGAGTAAAACAACTTTCACATAAAGGGATAAGCGATATTGCCATTGCAGATAAAAAAATTCTTGGCTCTGCTCTTTACAGAAATAAAGCGAAAAATTTCTATCACGCAGTGCTGAATTTATCAGCGAATGTGGATATCATTGAACGTTATCTGAAGCATCCTGTGAAAGAACCCGATTACAGGAATGGGCGTTCGCATTCGGAGTTTGTGACATCACTCAGGAAAGAAGGATATCATTTAAACACGGAAGAAATTATTGATAATTTGAAAACAAATTTTGAAATAAACTTATTTGAACTTGAAGGATTGCAAATACGTTCGGACACTATAAATCCGGAGCGATTGAATGTCTGAATTCTGTCAGGCTATATGTGAATTTATATTTCACCTTCATGCAAATCCCATATCGGGAAACACATTTCGTAATCGTTCCAAATTATATCTCCATACTCAATTGAATATTTTTTAAACAATTGTTTGTCAAGATATTTTTTGGTCATCGGGTTTTTTGCTTTTCTTAAAAAATCGGAGAAATCTATTATTCTCTCAACGCTATCGGAGAATGAAAATTTAATTTTATATTCTCCCAAATACTCAGCTTTTTCAATCGAAATTACCATAACTTTATAATTTTTTTGTAATTGTTTCAGATGGAAATTCAATATTATAAACAAAGAAATCAATCCATTTTCTTACAATATCATCGCGATATAGAGTGATAATTTTTTTGAACTTTTTCAGGTTTTGCACATCCAAAGGTGCTTTACCCGAAATGTCTTTTATTATTATCTCTTTAAATTTCCCATTCTCAAAGATAATTTCAGCTTTGCTTTCATTCCCCTGATATCTTCCATGAATATGAATTGGTTCATGTTCATTAGAATAAAAAAAAAATATCAACCCGAAATATTCATATAGTTTTGGCATGACCGAACTTTTTTACAAAGGTAAAAAAAACAAACAAAACTTATAAAATGCAGAGAAAAAAGTATTAGTGAAAATGGAGAAAGAGATTAAAAATCCCTGGTTAAAACCGAAAGGATTGCAAATATTTTCGGAGGATGCAAATCCGGAACGACTGAAAAAAAATGATCTTGTTGAAATTTAAGATTTTTGATTTGAAAACACATTGAACATTTATTCCTTTGCAAATTCTCCATTCTAAATTGTCGTCACTTGCCTTATCTTCTAAGAAAATTTAGCCTCTATTCCATATAAACTTCAAGCAAATTCGCTGTTTTATCCGGAACAAGATTCAGGTCATTGAGTTCAGCGGGAATAAGAATAGTTTCTCCTTTAGTCACTTTTTCAATGCCACCTTCATATTCAATAGTAAAATTCCCCTCTGTACAAAGAAGAATTACGAACGAATCAAGGCTGTAATAATCCCGCAATAGAGGTTTGTTTATAGAGATAATGTTTGTTGTGAAATGGGTGGATTTTACAAGGTTTCTGCTTGCATTTACTGTTGGCTTCCCATCTATTTTATAACTATCGTGGAATTTAAAATCAATGGCATCGAGCGCCAGATCAACATGCAGTTCGCGTGAATTGCCTTTGTCGTCAACCCTGTCCCAGTCATAAATGCGGTAAGTGATATCGGAAGTTTGCTGAATCTCCGCAAGGCAAACACCAGGTCCCAAAGCATGAACCCTGCCTGCGGGAATATCAAAAACATCACCTGCTTTAACCTTTTCAAAATTCAACAACTCTTTCAGTTTTCCATTTTTAAAATAATCGAGATACTTTTTTTCGTTTACCTCCTGGCTGAAACCATTGATCAGCTCAGCATTTTGATCAGCCTGCAACACATACCACATCTCCGATTTCCCGTTTTGCTGATGTCGTTTCATTGCAAGTTTATCGTCAGGATGTACCTGAATTGACAGCCAATCATTGGAGTCAATTATCTTGACAAGTATTGGAAATTCCAAACCAAATTTATCATAAATCTTTTCGCCTACAAGGTCTGCCATATAAACTTCAATGATCTCCTCAAGCGTGTTGCCTTCAAGAAAACCATTCGTTACAACAGATAAATTATTCTCCACTCCCGAAAGTTCCCAGCTTTCGCCGCAATTGGGAAGAGGGGAAAAATCTTTTCCAAACAATGTTTTAATTTTATCTCCGCCCCAGATTTTATCTTTGAAAATAGGTTTGAATTTAAGTGGATATAATGAGTTCATAATTTTTAAGTACCTTTGATTTCGTTTTGCAAATTTAACAAAATACAATGACAGTAGGACAAGGTGATATTCCACTTGATGAACTTATCAGTTTGAGGAAAAAGCTTCATCAGCATGCGGAGCTTTCGGGAAATGAATTACAGACATGGGCTATTCTGCGCGAGTTTATTCTCATGCATGCTCCTTCAGGAAACTTAATTGATGTTGGAAAGACAGGCCTGGCAGCGATATTCGAAAGCGGGAAAGATGGTCCGGTCATTCTTTTCCGTGCTGATACGGATGCATTGCCCATAGCGGAAGAAGAAGATTTTCCCAATGCTTCAACGAACGGGAATGTTTCACACAAATGCGGGCATGACGGGCATAGTACTATCCTCTGCGGTATGGCCTGCATGCTTCAAAAGCATAAACCCTCTGCCGGAAAAATAGTTTTACTTTTTCAACCGGCAGAAGAGACAGGCAAAGGTGCCTTGGAAATGCTTGCCGATCCTTTGTTTGATAACCTGAATCCTGATTTCGTATTCGCATTGCACAATCTTCCGGGTTATGATGAAGGGACTATCATCATAAAGAAAGAACAATTTGCTTCTGCTTCCAAAGGCATGATCATAAAATTGAAGGGCAAAGAATGTCATGCCGCCTATCCTGAAAACGGCATTAATCCTGCCAGAGCATTTACCGAGATCATTCAAAGTATTGAAATCCTTCCTGAGTATTCGGAAAGCTTTGACAATTTTATTCTGACAACCATTGTACATGCTTCTCTTGGCAAACCTGCCTTTGGCATGGCAGCAGGTGAAGCTGTGATCATGACTACTCTCAGGAGTTACGACAATCACAATATGCAGCGGCTTGTTCATGAGTGCCGTTTAATTGCCGAAGAGAAAGCAAAGGAACACGGTTTGAAGCTGTCAATTGAATGGTGCGACGAATTTGATGAGACTTTCAATCATCCTGAAGCTATTGATATCATTGAGAAAGCTGCAATAATCAATCATGAAAGGATATTTCATCTTCCATATCCTTTCAGATGGTCTGAAGATTTTGGTAACTACACAGCAGACTTTACAGGAGCAATGTTCGGGTTGGGAGCAGGGAAAGATTGTCCTGCACTGCACACAGAAAAATATGATTTTCCTGATGCGATTATTGCCACAGGTGTCACTATGTTTTATGGGATCGCAGAACAAATTTTGTCTGTCAGATAAAAACATGAAAAGCAGGGTATGCTTCGTAATTTTTATTTTCTGTATCACATCATGCATGTACCAGGGTTGTGCACAATCAACGGATCAGAAAATACAGGAATACTCTGCGATCGCTGATACTATCATTAACAATATTGTAAAACTTGAATCCACCTATCCGCAATTAAATGGAATTGCAAACAGTGAAACTTTTAAAACTGTAACTAAAAGTGATGATAGGACTACGATTAATTTTCACTTTTTTGACAGCAGGGCGAGAGGAATGGACAAGGATTATTACCTTATTCTGGATCTGAATTTTTATATTTGCAAAAAAGCGGGTTGTGTTACAATTGCTGAAAAAGACCTGAGCATAGGAGATATGCAGATCGGTCTTTCTGTTGATGGCAAAGGAAATGATGCATTGAATGATGCAATAGTTTCAATCATAAAAAAATCAAAAGCCGCATACGAACAAAAATAATTTCAATCATGATCATTATAGGAATAACAGGAACTCTGGGCGCCGGCAAAGGAACTATTGTGGATTATCTGGTGAACGAAAAAGGCTTTGCACACTTTTCCGTGAGGGCATTCATTACAGAAGAAATAAATAAACGCGGGCTTCCCGTTAACAGGGACAGCATGGTGATCGTTGCAAATGATCTGAGGGCAAAGCACACATCAAGCTACATTGTGGAGCAATTATTCGAGCAGGCTGCTGAATCAGGAAACAATTGTGTGATTGAAAGCATAAGAACTCCCGGTGAGGTGGAAGCGCTAAAGAGTAAAGGGGATTTTTATCTGCTGGCTGTTAATGCACCTGCTGAAACCCGATATAAACGAATACTAAAAAGACAATCAGAAACCGATCAGGTGTCGTTTGAAACCTTTCTCGAAAATGAAAAAAGAGAAATGCAGTCGGACGATCCGAACAAACAGAATTTATCACGTTGCATTGCATTGGCTGATTTTCTTTTTGAAAATAAAGAGTCAATTGAAGAATTGCAGTTGCAGGTTGATAAGTCATTATCGCAAATAATAGCCGGATACCAAAAGAAGAAGGGTTGATATGCTTTTCATAGTTCAAAAATAGAGGAGTGTTCTAATATTTCACAACACTTTGAGATTTATTTATGACACTTGTCGTAATTGTAATGACAAATTTCATACCTTTGTAAAAACAATTGCATCATGGGCAAGACATCAAATATCTTAAGCAAAGAAATATCCTACGACTCAGTTGGCGATATGGATATTTTAAAATTTATATCTGCAATAAGGGAAGGAATCAAGTATAATTTTTTTACAAACTATGCGAAGAAAAGTCCCTTTACCATTCCTGAATGGTCATATTTTTTGAATATCTCCGAACGTACGATGCAGCGCTACAAAAAGGAAAGCCATACTTTCGATTCACAACAATCGGAGAGGATAGTGCAGATAGCATTATTGTATAGTTTCGGTGTAAAAACTTTTGGCAATAAAATCAAATTTAATAGTTGGCTTGAAACGGAAAATCTTGCTTTGGGACATGTAAAGCCAAAGGAATTATTGGATAATTCATTTGGGATAAACCTGCTTAAAGACGAACTGACAAGAATAGAAAATGGAATCCTGGCATGAAAGTTTTCAGGCTGTGCAAGGCAAAATACGCTCATGACTTATCCGGAACGGGCGCCGAAAAAAGTGGTGGCAGATGGAACAGCAAAGGTGTTGCAATGATCTACACCAGCGAATCGAGAGCCTTATGTACTACTGAAATTGCTGTTCACACTCCCCTGGGAAATTTGCCGGATGATTATTCACTTGTTACACTCGAAATTCCCGATCCTTTAATCCTTAATATTAATACTGCTGATCTACCCTTCGACTGGAAAACTTTTCCTCATTCAAAATCCACTCAAAAAATAGGTGACAATTTAATTTCAAAGGGGAAAAATTTAATTTTTCGCGTACCTTCAGTAGTAGTCCTGGGTGAATTTAATTATCTTATTAACCCTAAGCATAGCGATATCAAGAGTGTGAAAATATTGAAAGTTGAACCCTTTACTTTTGATGAAAGACTTTTTAAAAAATAATGAATTTTATGACTGAAGAAACTTACAAACGTCCTTCATGGGATGAATACTTCATGGAAATTGCAAATACTGTTGCAAAACGTGCTACTTGCGACAGGGGCAGGAGCGGATGTGTGATCGCTCGCGACAAACAGTTACTGGTAAGCGGTTATGTTGGTTCTCCTGTTGGCCTTCCTCATTGCGACGAGGTGGGGCATCAGTTAAAAAAAATGATACATGAGGATGATACCATCACCCAACATTGTGTGCGAACAGTACACGCCGAGCAGAATGCCATTTGCCAGGCTGCAAAACTTGGGATATCCCTGCAAAATGCTACACTGTATTGCCGGATGACTCCCTGCCGCACCTGTGCAATGATGATCATCAACTGTGGGATCGTTCGTGTGGTTTGCGAAAAAAAATATCATGCAGGTGTTGAGTCTGAAGAAATGTTTAAGACCGCAAGAGTGAAGCTGGAATATGTGAATGATGAAGTGTTGAAATACGATAAACAGTAATTGGCATTTATATTTTGCATTCTTTATGCATTTTTGCTTACACAGTAACCTTTATAAAATCCGGAAAATAAAATATCTTCCCGGGGTTTGTCTGTTTGCAATTGTCCTCATTTTCCCCTCCCTTCTTTTTTCACAGGACACACTCAATTGGCGGATGACAAGGAAAGCAAACTTTATTTTGTTGGATATTCCTGTTTCACTTGAAAAAGAAGTAAAATCGCATGTCTCAAAAAAAGCAAAAGAATTTTATGAAAAGGGAATTGAACAGTGCGGTGACAAGGAATATTCCCGTGCAGAATCATCTATCACTGATGCCATCGCTGCCGACATTAATTTTGCGGAAGCTTACAACCTGCGGGGATATGTTTATCTGATGACTGGTGAACATGAAAAGGCTTTGCACGACCTGCTCATAGCCATTGAAACCGACTCTGATTACACTTATTCTTACCACAACCTGGGACTTGCATATACCTGCCTCGGCAATTACAACAAGGCGCTTGAAGCTTTCACGAAATATCTTTCAAAAACCGATGGCGATCTTTATGTTTATAATAACAGGGGCATCGTAAATTATAATTTGAAGAAAAGCACACCTGCTTTGGCCGATTTTTCGGCGGCTGTCAAATCAGGGAATTCAACGAACTGCATCCCGCTTATAAACCGGGGCATCCTATACTATTCAATGGAAGATTTCAGCAGTTCGCTCGATGATCTTACGAAGGCGATTGCCATAAACCCGGGCTATCTGCCGGCCTATGTTTACCGCGGGAATGTCTATTGTTTTCAGCAGCAATTTGAATATGCGAAATACGATTTTGAAAGCGCTTTAAAAATTGATTCGCTTAGCGTCCCGGCCATTTACAGCAAAGCTTTTATGTACTATGTCCTTGGCGAAAATGACAAAGCGATAACCTATGTGAGCAAGGCAATCAAAATTGACAACAACGACAGCCAGTCTTTTCTGTTACGTGCTTATATCAATATTAAACTTAAAAATCTGCAGGGTGTAATTTATAATCTTACCAGGGCTGCCGAACTCAATCCAACGGAAGGTTTCATTTTATTCAGCAGGGGGAATTGTTATCTTCAAACAGGTTATTTCAATGATGCTATAAGAGACTATACCGATGCAATGAAACTAAACCCGAATAATTGCAATTATTACTATTTACGTGGGTTGGCTTATGCAGGCAAAGAAAATATTGACAGTGCACAAACGGATATTGCTCACAGCCTTGAACTGAATAATAAATATATTCCGGCTTATCTGATTCAGGCCTATTTCTACCGGGCGCTTGATGATAGCGCCAAAGCTTTTGCGGATTACAAGGCAGCCATCAAGGTTGATTCAGCCTGCATACAAATCTATATTGCCAGATCTGAATATTATAACATTCTTGAGGATTATGAATCATCCATTCAGGACCTCAATAAAGCTTTAAGCATTAACCCCAAATTAGCCAAAACAGAGATGGATCTGGGCTATGCCTACATGTACAATAAGCAATACGACAAATCTGATCTAAGTTTTTCGAAAGCTGTTGCACTTGATTCAACTTTGGCGGAAGCCTATTATAAACGTGCTTTTGTGCGCATTCTTCTTGGCAAAAAAACGGAAGCATGCCT
Organism: uncultured Bacteroidota bacterium; assembly: GCA_903889915.1. Lineage (GTDB taxonomy): Bacteria > Bacteroidota > Bacteroidia > Bacteroidales > CG2-30-32-10 > CAISZK01. The sequence continues at coordinate 7,967 of CAISZK010000029.1, read as the reverse complement.
GGATTTTGAAGAGGCAATGAAATTGAACTATTATGAGGCGAAATCAGCTTACGAAGAACATTGTAAATAAGTCAATGGTCATTGGTCAATAGTCAATAGTCAATAGTCATTGGTCATTTGTCAATAGTCAATAGTCAATAGTCAATGAGACATTGGTCATTGGCGGAAGTAGCGCAAGAGAATGCCCATTACAGATCAATTACTGCTTAAAATAATCATTGATCATTCCTTCACAAACATTTTCTGAGCAATTCCGTTGCTGTTACTTATTCTGACAATATACAATCCATTTGCAATGCCTGATACATCAACGATGGCGTGGTTTTGAACAACATTAATGCTGTTTATTATTTGCCCTTCAATATTCAGAATTTCAATATCTGATTTTTGAGCCACATCAATATTGAGCTGACCGGATGCAGGATTTGGATAAATTTCCAAACTATTGTCAGCAGCATTTTCAGCAATACCTACCCAAATATAATTGAATGGCTGGGATAACGAAGAACAGCCATTGCTATTGGTCACCCTGACAGTGTAGTTTCCATTTGCCAAAGGTGTATAATTTTGTGATGTTCCTCCGCTGCTAATCAGATTGCCGTTCAGGAACCACTGGTAGCTGTTTCCGGGGGTACTCTGCAATGAACTTCCATTTACTGTTATTACAGGTGTTGAAGGAGAAGGCAAAACTATTACAATTACCATCGTTCTGTTACTTTCACATGAGCCATCAGTTCCTGCAACGTAGAATGTATCTGTTGCATGAATAAGAGGAGTTGTAAAACCGGATGATGAACCAATGAGGTTCCCTCCTGTTGAAGTATCATACCAATTATAGGCTGTGGAACCGGTAGCGTTGAGCGTCACGCTTCCGCTGTCACATACGGAAGTGCCGCTGCATTGTGGAATAGATGCGTTACATAGCGTAGTAAATTGCCATGTTGCAGACCAGGGGGAATTGCCCGAGGAATTGGCAGCTCTCACTCTCCAGTAATATGTTGTACTTGACAGCAAGCTCCCTGTTGAGAGGGTGAGGGATGTCTGTGTGTTTGACGCAGGACTTGTGAATTGGGAATTATCATCAAACTGATAAATGTATTGTGTGGCATTGACAACAGTTGACCATTGCAGTGTCGTTCCTGCCACTGCAATGTTGGTTGCATAATTTGAAGGGCTTATCAAAGTTGGCGCAATGGCAGGAGCGCTGCCTGTATTGAAGGCCCATACAGGGGTCCATTCTGATGTATCAACATTGTTCATTGAACGAACACGCCAGTAATAAACAGTATTTGACAACAATGATGTCAGGCTTGATTGTGTATCGGTATTGCTGCCGGACGTGTTGATGTAGGTTTTATCTGAATGAACAAGCAGTGTTGAGTTAAAGTGAGGCGTGGTGTCCGATTCGACCTGGTATTTGAGCACGTAATAATGGGAATCCCAATCTAAAGTTACTCCTGATGTACTTACATTTATCTGACCATTGGTTGGAGAATACAATGTTGGCCCGTATAAAGTAACAGTGTAAGTCCATGGAGTGGTCCATTCCGAAGTATCAACATTGTTTCTTGATCGAACTCTCCAGTAATAGGTTTTTCCGTAGTAGAGATCGCCAAGTGTAACCTGCGTATCGTTGTTGCCATTTGAGGTGTTGATATAGGTTGTGTTTCCTTGTCTTTTGGCTGTGGAAGTAAAAGTGGCAACGGTATCAAGCTGCCAGTCATAAGCTGTAACATAATAGTGGCTGTCCCAGTCAAGTGTTAATCCTGCTTTCACATTGGTGGTTCCGGTTGATGGTGATAAAAGTGCGGGGCCTGTTGCTGTAACAGTAAAAGTCCATGCGGTTGTCCATGCCGATGTGTCCACATTGTTTCTTGAACGAACCCTCCAGTAATATGTTTTTCCGTAGTAAAGATCGCCAAGTGTAACCTGCGTATCGTTGTTGCCATTTGAGGTGTTGATATAGGTTGTGTTTCCTTGTCTTTTGGCTGTGGAAGTAAAAGTGGCAACGGTATCAAGTTGCCAGTCATAAGCTGTAATATAATAATGGCTGTCCCAGTCAAGTGTTAATCCTGCTTTCACATTGGTGGTTCCGGTTGATGGTGATAAAAGTGCGGGGCCTGCTGCTGTAACAGTAAAAGTCCATGCGGTTGTCCAGGCCGAAGTATCAACATTGTTTCTTGAGCGAACCCTCCAGTAATATGTTTTTCCGTAGTAGAGATCGCCAAGTGTAACCTGCGTATCGTTGTTGCCATTTGAGGTGTTGATATAGGTTGTGTTTCCTTGTCTTTTGGCGGTGGAAGTAAAAGTGGCAACGGTATCAAGCTGCCAGTCATAAGCTGTAACATAATAATGGCTATCCCAGTCAAGTGTTAATCCTGCTTTCACATTGGTGGTTCCGGTTGATGGTGATAAAAGTGCGGGGCCTGTTGCTGTGACAGTAAAAGTCCATGCAGTTGTCCATGCAGAAGTGTCAACGGTGGTTCTGGAACGTACCCTCCAGTAATAAGTTGTTCCATAAAATAGATCAGAAAGTGTGACCTGAGTATCTGTATTTCCGGAGGAAGTATTGATGTAAGTGTTGCTGCCCTGTTTTTTTGCCGCTGAACTAAATGTGGGAACAGTGTCAGCCTGCCAGTCGTAAGCAACCACGTAATAATGGCTGTTCCAATCAAGTGTAACTCCGGCTTTGACGCCAGTGGTGCCTGTTGATGGTGTAACCATTGAAGGTCCAAAAGTTGGTGTAATAAATGTCCAGGTAGCGCTCCAAGATGAAGTGTCGCCGCTGACATAAGCACGAACGCGCCAGTAGTAGGTTTTGCCATAGAAGAAATTATTTGCAATGGTAAACTGGGTGTCCGTATTGCCTGAACTTGAGTTGATGTAGGTCAATGTCCCCTGAACTTTCACAGGAGAGCTAAAACCTGAAATGGTATCGTATTGATATTGGTAAGCAGTTGACCCGGTGACGGCATTCCAGTCTATTGTAACTCCGCCCGTAGTACTGCTGCCGGTTGAAGGCGAACTCATGGTTGGAGTTGTCCATGCAAAAGATGCATTGAGGTTTAACAAAAAGAGAGCAAGTAAAATTATTCCTTTAAATGTAGATCTGTATCCCATGGTGGTCAATGTATTTTAATGACTAATTAAATTATGAGGAAGCAAAAGTAACAATCCATTTAATAACTCAATAAAAAAATGTTTTTGTTGGGTTTTAAACAGGTCAATTTATAAACTTTTTTCAAAATCACTGAATAGCTTACAAAATTATATTTCAACAAAATACTACCTTTGGTGTTTGCATTGCTGATTGAAATTTATACTTTTTATCCATTACTTATCAAAAAAAATGTTCCTCTTTTTTTTAAAGAGTGGAACATTTTAAAAGAAACATATTTCTTTTAACTGAAGTAAGAAATTTGTGAAGGACTTAAATTCTGCCTGCTGCTCCGGCTACTGCCACTGCTGCAAATTTATTCTTTAATAAATTTCTTTACGGCAATTCCTTTTTCTGTTTTCACTTCCACAATATAAACTCCACTGGGAAATTCTGAAACATCAACATTTGTTTTAGTGCCGGTGGTTGTGAGGGTTTTTAATAATTGGCCCTGAATGTTGGAAATATTTATTGTGGATTGGTATGGAGTTTCAATTGTGATATTATTATTTCCTGGATTTGGAAATATTTCAATAATAATTTCATTTCCTACCATTTCAGCTATCCCTATTGTGTCTAAACATGCTATTACCGATACATCATCAATGTAATAATAAGCCAAATCTTCTATGCCTGTTCCGGTATTTATATAATTTAAGCTGTCCTTTAATCTAAAATTTCCGATTGTAATATATTTTTCACCTCCTTGTGCTACAAAATTTCCGGATATTAAATGCCAGTTTGTTTTATCTGAAATGATACCATGTCCATAATTACTAATTTGTGGATGATAAGGTAAAGTTTGATTTGACAAAGTAGATGTGGAATCTGTTGATAAATAGGCCTCAATAGCATCAATAGCATAACTTTCAGAATCAGCAAGTGAAACATAAAAACTTATACAATATTTTACATTGGCTATTAAACTATCTTTTAATTTAACTTCAAGATATTCGCTATAATTATTATAAATAAACCAAAAAAAATACATACCAGCATAAGCATTACCAGAATGTGCATATTGATAACCTCCTTTATTTTGAGGTACTCCAACCCAAATATAATTAATTGTATCATTTACAATAGAATCACATGAATTAAAATAATCCGCATCTTTACTACCGACCCAATATTTTGTATATTTTATTTGATTTAGTGAATAAGGACATTCATTTTTTTCTTCAAATCCAGGATTTGGAACTAAATTTTGAGCTTTAAGAATGGAAAAATGAAAAGTTTGAAAAATGAAGAATAATAGTATGAAAATCAGATTTTTCATAAATTTACACTACACCCCAAAATAATTATATTTTGAGGTGTAGTGTATTTGATTTATTTAATAATGACAAGTTTACTGTTGTATATACTTAAGTTATCCGCATTTAAAATTCTGCAAATATACACACCTTTTGCAACATTATCAAATGAAATATTCACTGAATTTTCAGTTGTATTAATTTCCTTTGAAAATACATTATTACCAAGTGCATCATAGAGTTCAAAAATGCAATTATCATTTGTAACGTTGCTGAATTGTACCGAAATATAATCAGATGCAGGGTTTGGGAAAATATTGATACTAGTTGAATTTTGGTAATTTTCAATTCCCAAGGTATCACTACAATCTAAAACATAAACATCGTCAATGTAATAATATGATAGATGTGAATGACTATTTGTAACTTTCAAATAATTAGTACTATCATTTTCGTAAAAATTACCAATAGTTATATATTGTTCCCCACCTGTTTTAGAAGAATAGGTACCTGAAACTAGCATCCAATTCAATGTATCAGAAAGAATATGACCTTTTGGATTTTCAATTTGAGGCAATACAGGAATTATATATTTTGTGTTCAAATTTATCATAGAATCTGACAAATAAGCACCTAAACGGTCTATTGCATAAGTAGAACCTAAATTAGGCTCAAATAAAGTATCTCCAAAATTGCATAATGAAACATAAAAACCGATACAATATTTTTTGCCAGCTACAATTGGACTAATTAATTTTACAGAAATATATTCGCGCCCTTGCTCATAATCTGCAAAAACATATATTCCCGCATAAGCATTACCTGTTCTTGGAAATTGATAACCTTTACCATTTAAAGGAACACCGATTGCACCATTCGGCCACTGAGGTTCACACGTATCAAACTCATCTGACATTGGTATTGAAGCATAAAAAGTTGGACTGAACCAAGGGGTAGCATAATTTATTTGTCCTTCAGATGTTGGACAAGAGGATATAATTTCAAAACTTGGATTTGGAACTAGATTTTGAGAAAAACAAATGTTGAATGAATAACAAACAGCAAAAAGCGAAAATGTGAAAACCAGTTTTTTCATAAATTATTTTAAAAGTCCCTCTATTTGTGCAATTATTAATAAATTTTTATTCGAAAATTACCTTATTTCCCACCTCTTCAACCTTAGTAGAAAAGGCAGATAAATAGTCTTTTATACCTTATTACCTTATTTATTTTTCAATGTTTTTTGATAATATTTAATGAACTCATCAACCTCTTCCTGGAAGCTTACCTTCCTGTGATGTTCCGGCTGATTCAAAATATATTTACACACTTTGTCAACATGGCTTTTGGACACTGAAAATGCTGATCCCGATTCTTGCCATTTAAATTCTTTTATAAGCTTGTTATCATTAATAAATTTCTCAGAACTTTCAGCAATAATTGTTGCAAATTTCTCATCAGATAATTTAGGCGAACGGGAAGCAAGAAAATGAACATGCTCAGGATTGGCATAAATGGAATATAGATGCGAATCATTATTGTTTACAATACCCGTGATGTATTTTTCAATACGTTCTCTGTTATTTTCCTTTATCAATGGCTGGCGGTGTATTACCGTAAACACAAAATGAATGTAGAGGTTGTTGTAATCAATTTTCATTTTTAAATAAGGTAATAAGGTTAAATCTTTGTGTTTTTAATTATTTCTACTAAGGTTAAAAAACTAAAAAAATAAGGTTCTTTTGATCATGATGTTTACGAAATATTTTTTTTATCATAGCGCAAATTTGCAAATTTTTATTCGAAAATAACCTTATTTCCCACCTCTTCAACCTTAGTAGAAAAAACAGATACACAGATAATTCAACCTTATTACCTTATTCTCCCCGAAACAAGGTAATAAGGTTAGGATGTCGTGGTTTTTAATCATTTCTACTAAGGTTAAAAAACTTAAAAAATAAGGTTCATTTTTTTTCTTTTTTAAATAAAAAATGAATGCAATAAATGCTCTGTTTCTGCCATCTATTACAGTTTCACTTTAGTGAACTGACAAAAAAATTTGCTTCCTTTTTGCTTTAGCATCATTATTCCTTCACAAACTTCTTTACTGCCACTCCTTTATCGGTTTTCACTTCCACTATATACACTCCGCTTGGTAATGAGGAAACATCATTATTTGTTTTGGTGCCGGTGGTTATGAGGGTTTTTATTAACTGGCCTTGGATGTTTGAAATTTGGATTGTAGATTGAATTGGGGTTACAATTGTCAGTATATCGCTTGTTGGGTTTGGATAAATATTGATTGTGCTTGAATTTTGATAATTTTCAATTCCGGTTGTGTCTCTACAATCCATGATAGAAACATCATCTATGTAATAATATGCAATCCCCCCATCCCAACCGGTTGAATCAACAAAAATTGTGTCCGTTGAAGGATCATCATTAAAATTACCAATAGTAATATATTTTTCACCTCCATTAGCAATAAACGAACCTGAAACTTTTTTCCAGCCATGTTTATTTATAAGTAAATTATTATTACTATTGATAACCTGAGGGATATATGGCAAATTTGAATAACCGGTCATACTTATTGCATCTACTGAAAAATAAGCCCCAATGTTATTTGCAGCATAAGTTGATACATCTGCCAAACTCACATAAAATTCAACGCAATAGGGTGTTTTTTTTTGCAAACTATCAATGAGCTGAACCTGTATGTATTCCCTTGATAATATCCACTTATAATAACAATAAATACCACTATAAGCATTCCCAGTATGTGGGTATTCATTTCCCCATGCATTATTCGGTACTGAAAATCCTACATTTGTACTACAAGTGTCAAAAAGATCAGGGGAGGAATCACCATTACCTACAGTGCTAGGATTTTGCCATGGATAAGCAAGTAATAAAAATCCACTTGGAAAAGAAGTTGTATCAAATGGGCAACGAGTATGATATTCAAATGAAGGATTAGGCACTAAATTCTGCCCAAATAAAATTGATGAATTTAATATCAAACATAGTATTGTAATTTTTTTCATAACTATTAAAATAAAGCACGGACTTTTAAGCCTGCCGCTCCGGATTTGCAGCGCGTCGGAACGGCATTTGCAATCCGTTCCGTTTTACTATAAGGATTTGTAATCCGACAATTATTAAACAAATTAGACATCTATCTACTCTTTGATTTCGGGTGTAAAAAATTCACTCTATTTTTTGATACGTGGGTAATTCCATTGAAATTGGATGTACCATTTATTGCGAAATTAATATAGGCAAAGTGACAGTTATTATTTTAGTGAAGAGTTACATAATTTTAGATTATAGTTACATAATTCACACATTTATTAATTTTACCCAGTTCGCTCTCATCAAAAAAATTCGCGCTCTGTTTCCCTTCTGGTATATTTCAAAAATAACCTTATTTCCCACCTCTTCAACCTTAGTAGAAAAACAGATACACAGACATTTCAACCTTATTACCTTATTCACCCCGAAACAAGGTAATAAGGTTAGGATGTCGTGGTTTTTCATCATTTCTATTAAGG
>CAISZK010000028.1 GCA_903889915.1 uncultured Bacteroidota bacterium | reverse complement strand
TTGCGCTAAAAATGCTTCACAATTGGATATTACTTACTATCCTAATCCGTTTACTTCCCAGGTATATGCAGTGATCAATAACACGATCCCTGAGAATGCCACTGTAACGGTTTACAATATTTTGGGAAGTAAAGTGTTCACACAAACTATAAACCATGACCAACTGGAACTTAAATCATTTAATTTAGATCTATCCACTTTGGTTAATGGCGTATATTTCATTGAATTCAAATCCGATACTTATTCTGCAATTTCAAAAATTGTGAAAAACTAAAACAAAAAGTCACGAAGGTGCTGATTTTAGAGTATCTTCGTGACATTTGTAAACCAATTAAAGTCACTAATTTAAAACCCAATTTAAATTAAAAAGAAATGGAAATAAAAACTAATGACAAGAAAAAACGAATATACAAACAACCACAGGTTTGCTGTATAAAGCTTGATAAGGAGATTTCTCTGGTAATGCAATCGGAAGCCCCACCAGATCCTGGTGGATCATTACATCCGGAACATTTCAGCATCAACCCATTTAAAATCTTAAAATTCTGATTAATTTCAGTTATTGAATGTAATTCTGCTCTTATTATTTTTAATGGGAAAGTAAAGGCTTTTTCCTTTAAAACTTTTTCATCCCTAACAATTGAAAGGACATGTTTTTTGTTTAAAAACATGTCCTTTCAATTGTTATCTCAGGAAATGATCCAACGTAGAAGTAGAAATAATCCTCCTGAAACCACCATGGTAACCGGTAATGTGATGAGCCATGCAATAGCAATATTTCTGACAGTCTTAGCCTGCAAATTTTTAACTCCGCTATCAGCAACCATCGTGCCGGCAACACCAGACGAAAGGACATGTGTCGTACTTACGGGTAAGCCTAATGCCGTGGAAATTGATATTGTACTGGCGGCTATTATCTCAGCAGTGGCACCCTGAGCATACGTTAAATGAGTCTTCCCAATTCTTTCACCGATTGTTATTACTATTCTTTTCCAACCGATCATTGTTCCAATACCAAGAGAGACTGATATCATCAATATCACCCACCAGGGTGCGTACTCCGTATAAGTTTTGTTTTCCTTAATAAACGATTTCAATTTAGATAATTCATCTTTGGTCAATTTGATACCAGCAGTCGCCGTTGGGGAAGAAAGCAATTTATCTGAACTTTTACCAATGACAATAATATCTTTCCGTAACTCGAATCTTTTATTTGCAGGTACTCCAGCAAAACTCTTTATCCTGTTCGTGTATTTCAGAATGGTGTCCGTTTTCTTCTTGATTGTTTTATAATCTGCCATATCGGCATCAGAAAACTTTGCAGTATCAATTTTATTAATAAATGTTTCGATTTGATTGGTATTTGCCAACAATTTCACCGGGTCCCTGCTATTATCCAGTGCAAAGTATGCAGGAACTATCCCAATAAGAATTATCATCACCAACCCTACTCCTTTTTGCCCATCATTGGATCCATGAGAAAAACTAACACTTGTGCAGGTAAGAACAAGAATTGATCGGATCCATAAGGGTGGGGCTTTCGTTGAGGAAGGTTCTTTAAAGATCTTATTCTTTTTCAGCATCTTCTTTAAAGCTATCATGAGAAGCAAAGCAACTCCAAAACCGAAAATAGGTGAAATAAGAAGGGAAAGCCCAACATCTTCCACTTTAGCCCAATTCAGAACTATATTTTTCGAATCAGGAAGCATCATGTATGCTATACCAACACCAAAAATACTTCCTATAAGAGTGTGCGAACTTGAGCAGGGTATTCCAAAATACCAGGTACCCAGATTCCAGATAACTGCTGTTAACAATAAAGACAATATCATGGCAATACCATGATAAATATTCTGATCAACCAAAGCTTCCGTAGGCAAAAGGTTGATTATACCCATTGCTACAGCAATTCCGCCGGTATATACACCAAGGAAATTCCAAAAACCTGACCAGATAACAGCTATTCTTGGTTTAAGAGAATGTGTATAAATTACAGTTGCCACCGCATTGGCAGTATCATGAAAACCATTAATAAATTCAAAAACACAAACTGCAAAAAGACAGAGGAGTAATAAAATAGTTAAACTTGTATCGAGCCCAAACATGAGATAAAAAATTTAGCAGCAATATTATATTAATTAATTATTAAACCAGCAAATACCATATTAAGTAATTGTTAAGTTTTATAATTACAAGAAGGGATGTGTGAATGCAACTGATAAGTTAAAAACACACAGTAGTTAATACGTTAGAATACCAAAGAAAATTTATTAAAATTCACCCTTTCCCTTTTTAAAGAAAAGAGTTGTTCAGGAAATGATCCACCGGAGTAAGAGAAAAATTGAACCGGAAAGCACTGTTGTTACAGGCAAAGTAACGACCCAGGCAATACCTATATTTTTTAGTGTTTTTCCCTGCAGGTTCTTTCGTCCGTTTTCGGCAACCATTGAACCTGCAATACCCGAACTAAGCACGTGTGTTGTGCTTACCGGCAATCCAAGCATTGAAGAAGCACTGATTGTAGTAGCCGCAATAAACTGGCTGGCGGCACCCTGTGCATAATTAAGAGATGTTTTGCCAATTTTTTCGCCAATAGTTACCACTATTCGCCTCCATCCTACCATTGTGCCAATACCCAACGACAATGATATCATTAGTATTACCCACCATGGAGCAAACTCGGTATTTGTTTTAAGTGAAGCGACATTTTGCTTCAATAATTTTACTTTTTCCTGCGATAACACATTCTTATCGGCACTAAAAGATGCAAGTAATTTATCAGTTGTTTTTGAAATCAGAATAATATCTTTTCTGATCTCAAAATGTTTATCTTTAGATATCTGGTCAAAACTTTTGTTGTTTGCAATGATGCCGGTCAATGAGTCTATTTTATTATTGATCTTCAATATGCAGGATTTTGAAGTTGCATCTATTTTCGAAGTATCAATAGTGTGCATCACCAATTCTATCTGAGTAAGATTTGATTTCAGATTTGCAGGTTTCTTAGCCGCATCCAAAGCAAAATATCCGGGGACAATTCCTATTAAAATCATCATGATCAACCCCACTCCTTTTTGACCATCATTTGAACCATGAGAAAAACTAACTGCTGTACAAGTTAGCACCATAATAGATCTGATCCAGAAAGGAGGCGCTTTGTCAACAGGTGGCTTTTTAAATAATTTTTTATTTTTAATGATCAGTTTCAGGGCACGCATTAACAGTAATGTGGCAAAAAATCCGATAAGAGGAGAGATAAGTAGTGACAATCCTACATCTTCAACCTTTGTCCAGTTCAAGGCGACACCCTGACTGCCGGGCAAAAACATATAGGCCAATCCTACGCCAAAAATTGAACCTATCAATGTATGTGAGCTGGATACAGGAATCCCGAAATACCATGTGCCCAGATTCCATAAAATTGCCGTAAAAATTAATGACATGATCATAGCTATCCCATGCGACATATTGGCATCAACGAGGGCTTCAACAGGAAGAAGGTTTACAATACCCATTGCAACAGCAATACCTCCAAAATAAACTCCAATGAAATTCCAGAAGCCTGAATACACTACTGCAATACGTGGCTTAAGTGAATGGGTATAAATGACCGTGGCAACAGCATTGGCTGTATCATGAAAGCCATTGATAAATTCAAATGCACATGCTGCAAAGAGACATAAGATTAAGAGAATTGTCAGACCGGTATCAAGACCAAACATAAAGCGGATTAAGGACTAAAACTAAATCTTACAAAGGTTGAAAATAAATTTGAAATAAAATGAGAAGTTAGCCGATTGTTCATAAATATTAATAAAAAATGAACCATCATTTCTGACAGGTAATTGGCTTAATGAATTCACGCTTTTTTGAAGCTTTTAATCAAACACTGGCGATACTGAATGATTTAAAAGCTTTACCAAGATTTTTGATTATGTCGCCGGCAATTAGCGATTCCATACTGTTTTTCCCCAGCGCGATGTCACCTGATAATCCATGAATATATGCCCCAATGATACAGGTTTCAAGAGGTGAATAATTGCAGGCTTTCAAACCAAGTAATATTCCCGTAAGGACATCTCCACTCCCACCCGTTGCCATTCCCGGGTTGCCGGTTGGATTGAAATAAAATTTTCCATCGGGAGTTGATATTGTTGAAAAAGCCCCTTTATAAATTATATAAACACCAAATTTCATGGAGAATTCTTTTTGCATTTGTAGGCGCTGCATGGTATTTGCAGGTTTTCCGGCCAATCTTTCAAATTCTTTTGGATGCGGAGTAAGAATACTTCCTTTTGGTAAAAAGGCAAGCCAGGTCTGATTTTCAGAAAGTATGTTCAGCGCATCAGCATCCAGAATAATTGGAATTGAAGAATTCTGAATTAACAACTTCATTGCTGTTTTTGTTTCCTCTTTTTGGTCAATCCCGGGGCCAATTGCAATCGCATTGTATTTTGAGATATCGGGCAAAACTGAAATGAATTCTTCAGAATCATCAAGACTTACCATCGCTTCAGGAACCGAGGTTTGCATGATCTGATATCCTAGCTTTGGAATATGTGTTGTCACCAGGCCTGCACCGGAGCGAAGTGCAGCTTTTGCTCCCAGCACTGCAGCCCCCATCTTGCCATAACTTCCCGAAATAAGCAATCCATGACCATAAGTTCCTTTATGCGAAAACCTGCTACGCCCCTTCAACGATTGTTGTATGTCTGCCTTTTCGACAAGAAAATATCCGGAATCCAGTGAATTCATAAAACCGCTGTGAAGACCAATATCCAAAACCACGAGATCACCAAAATATTTGTTTGTTTCAGGGAAAAAATATGATGGTTTGGGACATTGAAAAGTGAGCGTTGTATCAGCATTTACAATCGCTTTTGGATCATTTGATGAATTATCTTCTGAGAACAATCCCGATGGAAGATCAATTGAAATAACAGGGGTGCCGGATGAATTTACCATTTGAATAACATCTGCTAGCAATCCTTCAACAGGCTTTGACAATCCTGAGCCAAAAATGGCATCAACAATAATATCGTCCTTATCAAAAGCTGGAAGTTCCTGGATGCTGTTTACGTAATAAATTTTTTTCTTACTCTTTTGTATTCTTTCCTCATTAACCCTGAAATCATCTGATGACTTTTCAGAATGTCTTAATACGACAATAGTTATTTTATAATCTTTGATACCTCTTGGTAAAAGTCTGGCAATTGCAAGTCCGTCACCACCATTATTTCCTAGTCCGCAAAGGAAAGTAATCTTACTCTCTGCAACTATATTTTCACTTATCCAACCTGCACATTTAGCCGCAGCTCTTTCCATCAATTTAATGGATGATATCGGTTCGTGTTCTATTGTATAGGCATCAAGCTGACGCATCAGAGAAGAATTCAGGATTTTCATAATTCAGTCATTAATTCTATTTCAAAATTAATTAATTTTCGGCAATGAAAAACAAAAAGAGAGCTATTGCCCTCTTTTTGGAATGTGTTCAACGCCGGTGATCTTTTATCACCAATGAATAATAGTTTACAAATGAAAAAAAAACTAAAATCCTCTTAATACCTGTGCATGTCCTGCCATGGAAAGTGAGAAACCATAGTACCAACAAGAGCTATTTCAATGATCACAATAATCAGGAAAATTGCTGAAAGAGCAGTGCCAATGATTGCACAAATTCTACCGGCCTTCATATTGTTGTAGGATGAGATTGAGAATTGTCCCGGATTTTGCTGATAAGCTGTATTTGCTTTTCCCGACATAGCTAAAGCAACTATGCCTAGTATAAGACCTATGACACCCCATGTCCAGCAGAAAACAATTGATAAAATTCCCAGCACTAAAATTGCAGATGCATTTGGCAAAGCAGGCTGTGTGTAGAAGCCTCCCTGTGGAGGTTGTTGAATTGGATTGTTGAAATTCTGATTTTCCATTTTTTTTATTTTATGATTAGTTTGACAATAAAATTTATTACAATAATTGTTACTACTCACCCGGCATTTAATTCACATGCAAAACTGTGCTTTTAATTCACAGACTATTGTTTGTAATTTATTTTCAGCGATTGAAAATTTAGAATAGAAATATTTTCCTTTGCATTAAAATTTG
>CAISZK010000027.1 GCA_903889915.1 uncultured Bacteroidota bacterium | reverse complement strand
ATCAGCCGACACTGACTGGAAAACAATTCCTCAAATCATGTCAACACATCCGGCAATGGCATACAGAATGGTGTTCTTGGGACTGTTGTTTGTGATAGGGATGTTATGGCTTGCTGTTCGTTTGAGCAGAAAAGCTGCATTCCGTCCCATTTCATTCGGGATATTCTGGTTTTTTATTGCCCTTATACCCACATCAAGCTTGTTTCCGCTTTCAGAAGTACTGAACGACCACAGGATCTATTTTCCATACATTGGCCTGGCACTTGCATTTGCAACAACCATTATTTACCTGATCATTCTAAGAGATGAGAAGAAATTTTTATCCTCATTTTTCTTAAAAGTTCTTACAGGTGTTCTTATTGTAGGCATACTTACAGGATATGCTCATGGGACACATCAGCGAAATAAATTATGGAGTTCGGATGAAGACTTATGGCAGGATGTAACTCAAAAAAGCCCTGAAAATGGCAGGGGACTGATGAATTATGGACTCGCCCTGATGCGAAGAGGAGACTATATCAATGCTAAAAATTATTTTGAAAAGGCTTTGAAACTAATACCCGGTTATTCCCTGCTCTATATCAATCTTGGTGTTTTGCACACTGCATTACACGACCCCTCAGAAGCTGAGCGCTATTTTAAGGCAGCTATTTCATTAGGCCAATTTGTTTACCAGGGTTATTACTATTACGGGAATTTCCTATATAGTCAGAAGCGTTTTGATGAAGCAAAGCAAATGCTTAAAAATTCCATCGCTGACAATCCCGCATACACTGAAGCGAGATTTTCTTTAATGGCTCTTTATAACGACAATGAAAATTGGGACGACCTTAAAAATCTTGCTGAAGAAACACTGACTTATCTTCCGGGAGATGCAAGATGTCAGGCATACCTTAATGCTGCTAACAAAAGAGCAACAAAACTAGAAGCTGCTATTGAAACGGCAAAGCTATATCCAAGCAGTGATAATTATCTTAATTTAAGTCTGTATTACTACGAAGCCGGAAATTACAACGAATCAATAAATGCAGCCAAGGAAGCCTTAAAAATAAAACCTGACAATGCGGATGCGTACAACAATATTTGCTCAGGATATAATCAGTTAGGTCTTTATGATAAAGCCGCAGAAGCTTGCAATAAGGCGATTGCAATAAGGCCGGATTTTCAACTTGCAAAAAACAATTTAAAATTGGCGCAAAGTCAGTTGAAGAAATAGAAGTAAGAGAAAAAATTCTTTAGTGTGATGAGTAAGCCCGTAAGAGCATTTCATCAGTTTTTATTTTACCAGTTGTGTCAATTTCTGCATAGCCACATTCACACTTCCTACATTTTCATAGGTCAGCGTTAAACGTTTGTTGCCTTCCTTCATTTTACAGACTCGTGGATTGGCCTGAATATAGTTGAGCACCCGGGTAAATGAATCCGATTGATAATATGCCGACTCTTCATTGGCAATGAAGAATCCTATCATTTTATTTCCTTTTAAAACCAATTTCTCAAAGCCTATATCTCTTGCCATTTTCCGCAAAGTGATCGTATTGATGAGTTCCTGGGTTTGTAAAGGAATAGGGCCAAAGCGGTCTATCATTCGTTCGCGGAATTTTTCAAGTTCATCATCTGTTTCAAGGCTGTCAAGTTCTTTGTAAAGGGATAATCTTTCCGCTATGCTATTTACATATTCATCCGGCAACAGTATCTCAAGATCGGTTTCGATCTGGCATTCCCTCACAAACACTGTGTCAACAGTCTCTTTAAAATATTCTTTGAATTCTGTTTCCTTCAGTTCCCTTACGGCTTCATCAAGAATTTTATGGTACATTTCAAAACCAATGTCGGCAATGAAACCACTTTGTTCAGCGCCCAGCAAGTTACCAGCTCCACGTATATCAAGATCCCGCATAGCGATATGAAAACCGCTGCCGAGATCAGAGAATTCTTCAATGGCAAGCAGGCGTTTCCGCGATTCATCCGAAAGTACGGAAAGTGGTGGTGCCAATAAATAACAAAAGGCTTTCTTGTTAGATCTTCCAACTCGCCCCCGTAACTGGTGCAGATCACTCAATCCATAATTATGAGCTTCGTTGATAATAATAGTATTTGCATTTGGAATATCAAGCCCGGATTCAATGATCGTTGTTGCCACAAGTACGTCATATTGGCCGTCAATAAAATCGAGCATGATATTTTCCAATTGATGTCCGTCCAATTGACCATGTCCAATCCCTATGCGGACATCAGGGCATAAGCGTTGAATAGTACCT
>CAISZK010000026.1 GCA_903889915.1 uncultured Bacteroidota bacterium | reverse complement strand
GATAGTCATCGTAAAAGATGTAATATGGAAATAGAGATCAAAATCAAAATCCTTCATCAGAGGTATAATACCTGAAGCAGCAGCAAGCACTGACTTTGAAATTATCCCGCCAGTAACATTTGCAATGTAAGCAACCGGGTCCGGAACCCTTTTTATACGGAATTCTGAAGTTCCCATTGAAGTTGCATGATCACCTATTGTTGCAGACACAGATATTACTGTTTTACCTGAACCCGAAACAGTCACAGTATATTTTCCTGCGCCAGCTGCAGGAGTCAATGTACCTGTTGAAATAGAGGCATGAACATTTTCATTAGCAACACCAGGAACAGAAATTGTAACCGGGTTAGGCACTCCAACATAAAAGACATTCATTTTATCTGCTGAAATAGTTGCTGAAGGCTGTCCTACAGAGTATGCACTGTTAAAATTGTAAAAAGTTGGTGAAGTTTCACCTGGCTTTACAATGCTAATCCAACCCGTATATTTCTTCTCACCAATACCTGAACCGGATTGTTTATAAACACCCATTCCATCTTCGAACAGTGTCTTGTCAAGCAATTCTCCCCCGGTATGGTTGATTGTATCACTACCTATATATATATCAGGAGATTTTTTGCTATCGTAAGCAGCAAGGAAGATATTAGCTTTGTATTCAGAACCCATTAAAATGTAATTCGATTCTGAAACAACTTTTGCAGCAATTTTATCAAATTTGAATGAAGATGCGTCAACATTATTATAGAGTTTTGCAATCACATCACCTTCTACTGTTTTAACATCAATAATAAATTTGTTTAACAATGCAATATCTGCAGCAAGAACAGTGTGGTAAAAATTCCGCATAACCCAATTTTCAACTTTTTGTTCAGTAAAACTGTATTCATCTTTGGTATCAATAGGAAAACTTTTTGCTGCAGCATCTTTGTCCTTTTGGTTTAAAAGAAGAGCAATCATATCCGTTTTAAAAGTTTCCAATTTAGTTTTAAGAGGTAATCCAGCACCAGCCGATCCATCTTCAGATTGACCAATTAAAATTTCCATAGGTTTGTCATAGTTGTCTTTGGCTTCAACCTCCGACAAATCCAAAGTATCGGCCATTTGCCACTTTGTCGGATCATCGGCTTTTGATTTAACGCCATACTCGGTCTTCGCGATAATTTCAGTTCTAAGGTCAGAAATGTATTTGACCATTTCATCAGCAATTTTTTTAGCTTTTTGTGCATTGTCAAAATATGGTCGAACCTTGTCAGGGTTCTCCATCATAGATTTTGCAAAATTCGTATAAATTAACTCATTTTTACTAGTAGCGTTAACCTGGCTAGTTTTCAACCCTTTGTTAACTATCACAAAAGCATTAAGAATATCCTTGGATACATTGAGAGCCAAAAGGGCAGTCAATACCAAGTACATCATCCCGATCATCTTCTGACGCGGGGTTTCTTTATAACCTGCCATAATTTTATCCTGTTTTTATAATTTAAAAAATAAATTTAATAAAATTACTATTATCGATTGACATTAACATTCATGGCAGCTAACATATTGCCATAAACATTGTTCAGAGCCGACAAGTTCTTTGTAAGTGTAGCAATTTCATTTTTAAACTTCAGCGTATTTTCATTTGATTCGCCCAGGTTACTCATAAAATTATTCAGTGTTTCCTGCAGTTTATTCGTAGCCTGCAACTGTTCACTGGTACCTTTTAATTGAAGTTCATATACAGAATTTAATGCGGAAAGATTCTGAGACATTTTGCCAATCTGTTCGCCATAAGCTTTTCCATCTACAGCTGAAAAGTCAATAGCTTTTGCTGAATTTGTAAGTGATTCAGCAGATTTTGAATATTGTTCGGCAAGATTATTAGCAGACATAGTAGCTGCTTTAATGCTATTGGTATATTCCTGAGAAGCTCCCAGGTCTGATTTTATTGCGTCAGCAGCAAGGTTGTAAGTACCTGCCAATGCGCTGGCTGATTTTGTTGCTGATTTAATACTGCTAACATACTCTTCAGAAGCAAATGCATCTTTACCAAGTGTTTCAGCAGTCTTTTTGTAAGAATCTGTAAGTTCACCAGCTGATTTAGCAGCAGTTTTAATGTTTTGAACATACTCATCTGTAGCTACAGATGCGTCAGAAACATCGGATAATTTACTTGTCGTTTCGGTAAGTCGGCTTAAACCATTACCTAAACTCGCAATCAACTCCGGACCAATTTTGGCTTCTTCCAACATTTTATCCAGTTCTTCAGTAATACTTTTCTTCTGATCAACATCATCAGCTTCATGATACATACCACCCAACTCAGGGTAAACAAGACTCCAGTCAGGTTCTACGTGCGGTGGCTCGAAAGCCGAGAAAAAGAAAATTAAAGCTTCGGTACCTAATCCTACACAGAGCATAACACCTGCACCAGGATAGTGCTGAATTTTAAACAAAGCCCCAACGATTACAACAGATGCTCCCCATCCATACAGCTTGGACATAAAGTTCTTGAATTTTTTACTTCTTACAATGTTCTTCATAATTTTAATAGATTGTTTGGTTTGTTTGATTTTTATTTATTAAGGTATTAAAAAGTCTAATTGTAAACATTGGATGCGTTTGGTCCATCACCCTTATCACGTCCCAGATATGTTTCAACACATCTGAAACCGATATAGCATTTTGCAGTATCCTGGTATTCATAAGAACGGCTACCAACCTGCAAATAATATCCAACATCCTTCCATGACCCGCCTCTGATAACTTTCCTTTTAAGAACAGGGAGGTCTGTTTCTTTTGCTTCATAGGCAAAAGACATATTCAGGTCATGTGCAAAATTGTAAGCTGATTCATCGTAAGCATCGGCACACCATTCTGACACGTTTCCGGCCATATCATATAACCCATAATCATTAGGAGCAAAGTGACCGACAACTAAAGTGTGCAATCCTCCATCATCAACATAATTACCGCGTAAAGGTTTATAGTTTCCAAGGAAGCATCCATTGCTATTTCTAATATAAGGACCTCCCCAAGGGAACGGGCTTAATTCAAGACCACCACGTGCTGCCCACTCCCATTCTGATTCCGTTGGTAAACGGAAGTCATTTACGAAAGTTTCTTCATGACCTTGCAAATAGCTATTAAGTAATTGTGATCTCCAAATACAGAAAGCTCTTGCCTGAACCCAACTCACACCTACAACAGGATAATTATCATAAGCGGGGTGCCAGAAATACATTTGAGTCATTGGTTCATTAAAAGAATAAGTAAAGTCATGAACCCATGCAAGGGTATCCGGATAAACATTGATTGTATTCTTAATAATGTAAACACTTCTGTCTTTTAAACCTTGAGGACGGTTATTCAAACCACCGGCAGTGATGTCACCAGGTGTTGTGAAATCTTTACGAGCTGCTGCTTTATAGTCTATGTAGTAATATTCATATTTCAACTGACGGGTATCAATTTCTTTCCTTCTATAAAATCTTTCCTGATCGGTCAGATACATAGAATTTAAAATTTCTCTTTCATCATCTCCGGGATCAGCCCATGGAATCTCAGTTTTCCAATTAATATAAGGTGGATCATAGGTCTCCTGGGTTTCTTCATTTTCTGTGATCAAATGATCAGAAATTGATTCACCCAATTTTCTGTGAGCAATGGAGTCTCTAACCCAGTAAACAAACTGCCGGTACTCATTATTTGTTATTTCAGTTTCGTCCATCCAGAAGGCCTGAATAGAAACTGTCTTGGATTGGGAAACCTGAGCATACGGGACATCCTGATCGCTATTACCCATGTTATAACTACCCATGGGAATAAATAACATACCATATGGATCGGGTTGATACCAATCCTCTCTATCCTGTACTCCTACCAAGTACCCTTTTCCGGAGTTCTTACAACCCGCTAGTAAAAGTATCACTGATGAGAACAAAAGCAATTTTTTCATGGCAACACTTGTTTTGGTTTTACTATTTTTTGTAACGAATAAACTCAAGGTTTATTGTGTGACGATTAATTTTTTTTTATTTTTTACGTTAAAAACGCAATTTAGTTACAAAATTTAAAATTATAAGAAACGTGTGTTTCTGTAACTTTCTTCGTGGGGTACTACAACAATTTTAAAACAATACCCTAACATAATCTCATGACTTCCGCTGCTACGGCCATTTGCACCCATTGCTGATGTAGTAATATCATAAGAATAACCTGCTCTCAAAGTACCATTTTTAAGAGGTCTTTGATAACCCAACAATACTACAATTGCATCAGTAACCCTATAGCTGAGACCTCCCCAAAATTGGTTCTTCCATTTTAAAAGAGCATTGATATCAAATTGTGTTGATGCAAAGTCAGTTTTTATAAGGAATGATGGGTCAAGTTCAAAATCAGGATTGATAGTATAATAATAACCTCCGGTGAAATACAGATGGCGTGTTAGCTGAGGGCTTGCAAGCGATGAGGAATAAGAAATACTTGACTGAAGTAATTGATCTCCTGAAACACCAAAATACAGTTTGTTTTCGATCTTGTAGAATGCTCCAAAACCTATGTCAGTGGCCATGTTCCCTTCAATTTTGGAACTGTTGAGTAAAGGGTCACCAGTTTGCAAAGGATTGAATTTGCTGAAGTCAATTTTTTTATTCAGCATACCCACATTCAGGCCTATTCCCAATACACCTTGTTTAATTGTCAGGTGATATGAGTATCCAAGTTTAAAACCAAGATTTTTTTCAAAACCTAATTGATCCTGGTCTATTGTCAAACCAAGTCCACCACGCAATGGATTTACTTTTCCATCAATTGAAATAAGTTCTGTTTGTGGCCAACCATTGTTACTATGGGAAACCCCTGATGCATCTTTGTACTGATCTTTAAATCCCACCCATTGCTGTCTTACCAGAAGGGTTGCACATATAGCATCATTCATACCGGCATAGCCAGGATTGATTGCCATATTGTTGAACATGTTTTGACTGAATTGGGCTTCCTGCTGACTATAAGTTGCGACAGCGCCAAGAAAGAAAACTAAAAGAGTAATAATTTTTTTCATATTCAATTGTTTTTTTAAGTAATGCCTGCTTTAAAAAGGAGTGTAAAATAACAAAAATAATTTTTAATCAACAAACAGTTGTTGATAATTTTTTTGTTATTTTTCTTATTCCTTTCATTATCAAGATATTTTTTTACCCATTATACTGATATTTTTTTTAAAGGTTTCAACAAAAACATATCTTTTTTTAAAAATTCTGAGAAGAAAGCAAAAAAAACTCGCTGACTTTTCATTAAAAAAAATGCAAAATAAAGAAAAATAATTGAACTTTCCTTTAAAAAAAACTACATCAACTTTTGATATACCTGCCACCAACGGTCCGGCATTTCTTCTTTCATTGCTGTTTGATAATCCCTGTAAGAGCAAGGAACAAGATAATGCCTTTCGTATTTGCTTTTTAAATTCGTAGGGCAAGGAACCTCCATCCACCAGCGGTCGCTTTTCTTGCTTTTATAAAAAACGATCTCGTACTTGTGATCAATAATTGACACGCGATATTTCACGTAAGCATCCTTTTCTTTTAACGGAAAATCATGTTTACGATTATAGAAACCATCAACAAAATACCATATCATTTGAGCCACCAAATGTGCTGTCTGATTACTGTTGTCGTAAGTCGGATTGAGTTCATAAAACCCAATTGATGTCAGCTTATCACTCATGCCTGCATACCTTGTGATCTGGCAAGCTTCCTCTCCGTAGAAACCATTCGGAGATGCATTGGCATTGCCCGGGGCATCGCACTGTCTGATGGATGAAATATCAAATGTCATCAGGTCTGCATTCCTTACAAATGGCTCCACTTCCTCAATATTTGACCTGACATAACCAAGCCTGTAAACATCAAAATAAAGGTTGCTCATTAGCTCAATGGCATCCTGATTTACAAAATAAGTTTGATAACCGATGTTCGTAAAATTGAAAAGAAAATTCGGCTGATGCATGATGATCTTGCTCAGGTAGGCTTTTGAATTTATTTCTTCATCAGCTTTTCCAAGATCGAAACACGAGTCAATTGCAGCAATATTTATGATCTGCCCGAGGCTTTCATAAGCCAGATAATTTGCAAGTGTGATATCCTGAGAACCTCCAATGATCACAGGAATTATATGGGCTTTGATAAGTTCGGCGACAACAGTTTTTACTGCAAAATATGTATCTTCAATTTCAAATCCTTTTTTAATATTACCAAGGTCGGCAATGTGTGTTTTGTAATTTCCCTGGTATAATTTATAAAAGTATTTCCGAACCTCATCAGGACCCAGAGCAGACCCTTGATTATTCAATGAATTCCTGTCTTCTTTCACACCCAGTAGTGCAATATCAATACCGTCAAGTGAAGGAAAATTATTTTCATCCTGATAAGAAGCAATGAGGTCGCCAAGCTTTCCGGGTCTCGAAACTTCGTTGGTTTGATCGCTTTTTACCGGTTCAAAATATTCAGAAATATCCATATCGTATCTACAGTTGCAGAGTAAAAATTATTTTTGATTTATGATTTTTGATATTTGATTTCTGATTTAAAAAATTGTTTCAAAAATAAAAGTCATTACTAAAATTCAAGACACTATTTCTTCTTTTTTCCTTTGGTAGTCTTGGCACTTTTTGTTTCGCCACCATCCTGCTCTTTGGCAATTTTCAGGCAGTCGTCCAGTGTCAAAGCTTCCGGATTCACGCCTTTTGGAATCTTGTAATTTACTTTCCCGATAGCAAAATAAATCCCCCATCTGCCTCTGAGAACTTTCACTTCACTGTTTTCAGAAAATTCTTTTACAAGTTTATTTTTTTCTTTTTCTCTTTTTTCCAGTATGAGTTCAATCGCTCTGCTTTCAGTAATGGTGATGGGATCGTCAGTTTTTTTCAATGAGAAAAATCCGTTTTGATGTTTGATGTATGGACCAAAACGACTGATGGCAACTATCATGTCAGTATCTTCAAATACTCCGACTTTCTTTGGCAATCTGAAGAGTTCAAGCGCTTCTTCCAAAGTTATCGTATCAATACTTTGTCCTTTTAGTAATCCAGCAAACTTTGGTTTTTCTTCACTTTCCGTATCGCCTATTTGTACAATAGGACCAAATCTGCCAATTTTTACTGCAACATTTTTCCCTGTTTCCGGGTCTATTCCAAGCAATTTTTCACCACTGACTTTTTCAGCCGTTTTTGTTGTTTCCTCTATCTGTTTATGGAATGGAGTATAAAATTCACTGATCACAGTGTTCCAGATTTTCGATCCTTGTGCAATGTCATCAAATTCTTTTTCAACACTGGCTGTGAAATTATAATCAACAATATTTCCAAAATGCATGTTTAGGAATTTTGTGACCAGTGTTCCGATATCTGTCGGGAAGAGTTTGGATTTTTCAGCGCCTGTAATTTCAGATTTTCCCTGTTCACTTATTTTATCATTTATTAAAGTGATAGAAGTGAAATTCCTTGTAACACCGAGCCTGTCTTCAAGTTCAACATACCCGCGTTTCACTATAGTACTGATCGTAGGCGCATAAGTGGAAGGACGACCTATTCCTAGTTCTTCAAGTTTTTTCACAAGACTTGCTTCCGTATAACGCGGAGGATTTTGAGTAAATCTTTCCAGTGCAAGAATATCTTTCAATGCAAGAAGCTCACCAACACTCAGTGGAGGCAACATTCCTTTTTGCAATTCATCATCTTCTTCTTCATCATCCGAAGTATCTCTGTACACTTTCAGAAATCCTTCAAATTTTAAAACTTCACCGTGAGCAATAAATTTTTCAGGTGTTGTAGAAATATCAATGGTCACATTGGTTTTTTCAAGTTCGGCATCGCTCATCTGACAGGCAATTGTTCTTTTCCATATCAGATCATAAAGACGTTTTTGAGAAGCATCACCTTCAATTGAGTGATTATGTAATTCAGTAGGGCGAATTGCTTCGTGGGCTTCCTGTGCGCCTTTGCTCTTTGTTACAAACTGGCGGGTCTTTACATATTCCTTGCCAAACATTGAAGTGATCTCTTCTTTTGCCATTGACAGTGCAAGATTCGAAAGGTTTACTGAGTCTGTTCTCATATAAGTGATCTTTCCTGATTCATACAACTGTTGTGCAACCACCATTGTCTTCGACACAGAAAATCCAAGTTTTCTGCTTGCATCCTGCTGCAGTGTTGAAGTTGTGAATGGTGGAGAAGGTGATTTTTTTGCCGGTTTTGTTTCAATGGATGCGATCTGAAAGTTAGCTCCGATACACTTCTTTAAAAATGCAAGAGCTTCGGCTTTTGTTGAGAATTTGTTTGGCAATTCTGCTTCAAGAATTCCGGCCTGACCTTTCTTTTCGATATCAAATCTTGCAGTTATTTTGTAAAAGGAAGTAATCTTAAATGCTTTTATTTCATCTTCCCTTTCAACAATCAAACGAACCGCTACCGATTGCACACGTCCTGCAGACAATGATGGTTTCACTTTTCTCCAAAGCAACGGAGATAGCTCAAAACCCACAAGCCTGTCGAGAACCCTGCGTGCCTGCTGGGCATTGACCAAATTGAAATCAATTCCCCTTGGATTTTCTATTGCTTCGGTAATGGCGTTCTTGGTTATTTCGTGAAAAACTATTCTTTTAATTTTTTTCTGATCAAGCTTCAAAGCTTCCGCAAGGTGCCATGAAATGGCTTCTCCCTCGCGGTCCTCATCAGTGGCGAGCCATACAATCTCTGCCTCTTTTGATAATTTTTTTAACTCAGCTATTATGTTTTTTTTGTCCTCCAGCAATTCATACATTGGCTGGAATCCATGAATTATATCTACACCCAAGCCCTGAGAATCCTCTTTCGATTTTTTCTTTGCAAGGTCTCTTACATGCCCCATACTGGATTTTACAACAAAATCTTTACCGAGGAAACGTTCGATAGTCTTTGCTTTTGCCGGTGATTCAACGATGACAAGATTCTTTATCATTTGCAATTTTTTTTAGAATTTTTACCTGAAAAATTTTTGCAAAGAAAAAGAAAATACTTTACTCATTTCGATTTTTTTTTAATAAGGTGTCAAAAACAACATTGTCAGGCGTTCTTTTTACTTAATTTTGCAGGCGTTTAAAAAATTCCCGGGAAGGCAATTTTTATTATTCTGAAAATAGTGGAAGGAAAAAAAATTTATATTGAAACTTACGGATGCCAGATGAATTTTTCTGACAGCGAAATCATCGTGTCCGTGATGAAGGATGCTGACTATTCTTTCACCAATGAAATGAAAGATGCGGATCTGATATTTGTGAACACCTGCTCCATCCGAGAACATGCGGAACAACGCGTGAGAAAAAGATTGAGCGAATTGAATTCACTCAGAAAAAAGAAACCTCACCTGCTGATAGGATTGCTGGGCTGCATGGCTGAAAGGTTGAAAGACCAATTGCTTCATGAAGAAAAAGCTGTTGATTTTATTGCGGGTCCTGATGCTTACCGCAATCTGCCGGCCTTGGTTGATCTTGCCGGTGAAGGGCAAAAAGTGACAGATGTTATTTTATCGGATTACGAAACTTATGCAGATATAAATCCTGTGAGACTTGGCGGCAATGGTGTTTCAGCTTTTATTTCGATCATGCGTGGCTGCGAAAATTATTGTGCTTATTGCGTTGTACCCTATACACGCGGGAAAGAACGCAGCCGAGATTCAGAGACCATCATTCATGAAGCAAAAGAATTGTTTGAAAAAGGCTACAGAGAAATTACACTGCTTGGGCAGAATGTGAATTCATACAAATCTGTCACACCAGATGGAGAAATTGATTTTACAGGTCTTCTGGAAAAAGTTGCAGACATTGATCCATTGCTGAGAATACGCTTTGCCACATCGCATCCAAAAGATCTTTCGGACAGGCTTCTTATGGTCATGGTGAAATATCCGAATATCTGCAGATCCATCCACCTGCCTGTGCAATCAGGAAATACAAGGATACTGGAAAAAATGAACAGAAAATATACCCGCGAATGGTACATGAACAGGTTAACTGCCATCCGGAATTTTCTTCCGGAATGTGCAATTTCAACTGATATTATTTGCGGCTTCAGTTCGGAGACCGTGGAAGAACATCATGACACTCTTTCGCTGATGGAATGGGCAAAATTTGATTATGCCTACATGTTCAAATATTCAGAAAGACCGGACACTTTTGCTGAAAAAAAATATCCTGATGATATTGCAGAAGAAACAAAAACAAAACGGTTGCAGGAGGTGATCGCGCTTCAACAAAAACTATCCTTAGAAAGCAATAAAAAAGATGTGGGTAAAATTTTTGAAGTGCTTGTAGAACGTGAATCGCGCAGATCGAAGGATTTTGTTTCCGGCAGAAACAGCCAGAATAAAATGATCATTTTCCCAAGGAAAGACTTTGTTGCGGGAGATTATGTTCAGGTTAAAATTCTGCGTTGTACCGCGGCCACTTTGATTGGCGAAGCCGATTGAAAATTCCAAGTTCCAAGTTTCAAATTCCAAATTCCAAGGGAGCGCACCTGGTTCTTGAATTTTGGAATTTGGGGCTTGGGACTTGAGTTTTGGAATTTGAGGCTTGGAGCTTGGGACTTGGGACTTGGGACTTTTTTATTTAGAGGTGGTAATATCTTTTATCTCGATCGTCCAGCCAAGATACATTTTCATGATGAGCGGATTTGAGGGATCATCAAGTATCCAGAATTTATTTCCCGAATCTGTTGTTGCGTAAAGCACATCGAAGGATTCACTTTTGCCATTCATATTTGCCTTTAGCTTTTCAGCACTTTTGAAAGTTAGTTTTTCCCTTCCGAGGCTTGGGTCTATGATCACTGATCTGCCTTTCTTGATTGCTTTATACACTTTTTTGCTCACCCAAATTGTTGTTTTATTTGTGAGGTCGAGATTAGAATTGTTTCCAAAAAAATTATTCTGTGCAGTGGCAGTGTCGAGCGCCTCACTGCTCATTTTTACTTTGCCGGAATAATTCATCGGATCGGTCATTTTCCAGTTGAAGGAAATGCCATCGTTTACCAGCAAACTGTCAAGAATAAAATTATATTCAAGTGCATTGTAGTTGACATGATACGACAATTTGGTGCAGTTTTTCAGCCACGAAGTTTCTTTAGTCTGTGCAAAAGAAAAATAACTGAGTGTAAGAAATGCCAGAAGCAATAAGGGTTTGAGAGTTTTCATTTTTTAATAATTATGGGAAGGCAAAATTAAAAAAATAAATTCTTCATCAGTTACTATTGAAAAATTCGACACCATATCTGATTCAAAAAAAAGTCAGTTTTAATGTCAGGAGTCAACAGCTAAGGATAAATTGTCAGTTGCTCCCGGTTGATTTGAGCAAAAAATTACCCTTGGATAGAATAACGGATGAAAAATTTTCTATCATTCGATCTTGGCAGCAACCGGGCAAAATATTTTAGATTCCCAAGCAATTAACTAATGTCAAGCAAAAGTCCGGAGGACTGAAATTATTATAGCAAGAGTAAAGTAAAGTGAGCTAAAACCTCGAAAGGGTGAAATGATAAAATTTCACCCCTCGGGGTTTTGGCATTCTCTGTATTCTGCTCATTATAATAATATCATCCCTTCGGGATTTTATCATAATGCGTAACAACAACAATTAAGATGTTTCATGGTGTTTGATAATTTTCATCAGGCAACAAAAAAAAGTTAAAAAACACCAAAATGTACGGAAAAGTGTTTTTTTTACCGGAAAAGTGTTTGATTCACCCCTTTTCCATATTGTACCTTTGTATCGTCATTGCGCATCAAAAAAAGCATTCACCTTAAGTAATCCCCGCTGACTTCAGATGAGTGCCTGCTGACACAACAAACAGACGGGGGTAACAAAAAAAACCTAGAGTTATGCAAACAATTTTTGTAATGGGTTCAATTGAGCTTACAGACCACGTTCACCAGCAGGTGAACAATGACCTGGTAGCAGAGCACTACATTAAGCTCATCGTCCCCTGGAACGGTCTTTCCCAGGAAAAGAAAATCCAGGATGCAATAACAAAAAAGGCTGACATCATTGCCGGCAATGATTTCCCGCTGCCCTGGTCACCTGAGTTCACAACCCCTACTGCGCTGGGCCTTTTAATTTCGGATGCCAATGCCAAATTGTTGGCACGCACGCAAAGATTGCCCAACAGCAAAAAAAACCTGGCAACGTCGCTTAAAGCGCTTTACCGTGGTCTTACCAACATCGGCATGATGATCCAGATCAGGATGGACTCAGTTGTTCCAACTGAAGCCATCCGTATATGCCTGGCATCAGGCTATACATACAAGGCCATCAAAGTCCGTGGTAACAGACCAAACTGTGTGAAGCAAACGACTACACCGGGAACAGTTGTAGTTTGGGGCGAAGGAACAGGACCACGTCTGTGGCAGCAGAGCCCGGATCCAAACCACGAAACCATCACTGACTTGAAATCTACCAGAGGCGGTATTAAAACTGTCGAAGGTTTGCAATCAAAGAAGGAGTATTGGTTCCGTTGGAGCATGATGCTGGCAAATGAGGCCTATGGTGAATGGAGTCCATGGTATTCAGGAATCGTTCCCTGATGAATTTGTTTAAGCAGTTGAAAAGGGTGGTAATTTATCACCCTTTTCTTTTTCCCTAAAATCAATAAAATAAAACCTAAAAATTATTACGAACAATAGATTCAATTTTATTCAAAGAAAACTCTTTAATCAAAACATCTCTTTCAATAATCGGAATTAACAATCGCCAATGCGAAACAGAGAATCGCCTTTACTGAATAGAGAATCGCCACTGCTTAATAGGGAATCGGGCACGCGTATTAAATGATTGCCACCGTGAAATAGTTTATTCCTGATGCCATTAGATTATTCACGAAGCGTTATTGATTATTCGAAATGCGGAATAGTTTATTCGCTGATCGAAATAATTATTTCACAAAGTGAAATTGATTATTCACCATGTGAAACAGTTTATCCAAAATGCGTATTGATTATTCATGATGTGATATAGTTTATTCACGAGATGGAATTGATAACACGCAAAGTGGGATTGACAATACGCAAAGAGGAATAGTTTATTCGCTGATCGGAATAATTAATTCACGAACTGAAATAGTTTATTCACGTTGCCGATCGACTTTAGCTTACATATTGTTTAATATCTGGCAAATAGATCATTTTTTAATCATTTTGGAAGGGAGAAAAGAAGGAATTTTTGAAGAATTCAGGCTTTTTCTTAATTTTTTCATCACCTCTATTGAAAGTTTTCTTCCAACACCGAACTCTGATAATATTTATCTTTGCCGCAATAAAACAATATGAGCAGACCGGCAGGCAAGCATGATCCCTATTCAGCCTTACGAATAAAGGAATTCCGCTATTATATTTTTGCACGTTTCATCACTACCATTGCTATGCAAATGCAATCGCTCATTGTGGGCTGGCAGATCTATGAGATGACCAGAGATGCTTTTTCTCTCGGACTGATCGGTCTTTCGGAAGCTATACCCTATTTGAGTTTTGCCTTATTTGCAGGGCATCTTGCGGATATACTTGACAGGAAAAAGATCATTTTGGTTGCTATATTCCTTTACCTGACCTGTGCTCTGTTGTTGTTATCATTTACGTGTTACCTGCATGGCGCTTTGGTACTTTTCGGAACACTACCAATTTATGTGGTGATCGCTGTTACAGGTTTGGCAAGGGCTGCTATTTATCCTTCGCAAATGGCTATCATCACACAAATCGTCCCACGCGAGCAATACCAAAATTCCTCAACATGGAACAGTACACAATGGCAAATAGCAGCAGTTACAGGACCGGCATTGGGTGGACTGATTTATGGTTTTTTTGGTGCGACAATCAGTTATATGATGGTTGTAATTCTTGTGATATCCGGAACACTTTTATTTTTTGGAATAAAGAAAAAACCAATACCCATCAAAGAAAAAGCAGAAACTCTCATGCAAAGTCTGTCGGTCGGTATTAAGTTTGTTTTCAAAAATCAGGTAATTCTTGGCGCTTTGTCACTGGACATGCTTGCAGTACTTTTTGGCGGAGCGGTGGCTTTACTTCCGGTTTTTGCTGCTGAAGTATTGCATGTAGGACCACAAGGGTTGGGCTTTCTGCGAGCGGCGCCGGCAGGAGGAGCAATAATCATGTCAATGATGCTGGCATACTTTCCACCAGTTAAAAATGCCGGTAAAAAATTGCTGGTGGCTGTTGCAGGTTTTGGGATGTGTATCATCCTTTTTGCAATTTCGAAAAACTTCATCTTTTCATTAACGTTGTTGGCATTGGGTGGCATGTTCGATGCAGTGAGTGTAGTCATCAGGCAAACCATTATTCAGCTTTTCACACCGGACAATATGCGTGGGCGGGTGGCTTCGGTAAACAGCATTTTCATAGGATCGTCAAACGAAATAGGATCATTTGAATCGGGGCTGGCTGCAAAGATCATGGGATTGATACCTTCGGTAATTTTTGGAGGAAGTATGACTTTACTGGTTACGGGTGTTACGGCTAAGGTAACGCCGATGCTGAGAAAGATGCACCTCAATGACCGGATGAAAGAAAAATAAAGATCCAAATTTCAAATTCCAAATTCCAAGTCTCAAGTTCCAAATTCCAAGAGACGCTTTGAGTAAAGAATTTCGGATAATAAAACTCAAAGTGGCACCCATTGGAATTTGGATCTTGAGACTTTGAATATTTTGTTATGTGAATGTTAAGGTTACAGTGTCCTTTTATGTTTTGAGGCTATAATTTCTAATTTTGCATTATGGAAAAGACCAAGAAGAAGGAACGATACAAAAGGCTGTTAATTCAAATTGAAGAACTATTGACCAAGTGCGATGATGAAACCGCCCGTATGTCAACAATTGCTGCAATTCTTTATCACAAACTCGACTATTTTTTTTGGTGCGGTTTTTACAGGATCATTGACGGGGAACTTATAGTGGGACCTTATCAGGGAACTGTTGCATGCCAGATACTGGAAAAAAACAAAGGAGTTTGCTGGGCAGGAATAAATGAAGAAAGTACGATCATCGTTCCTGATGTAAATAAATTTCCGGGACATATTGCCTGTGATTCTCATTCAAAATCTGAGATTGTGGTTCCTTACCGCGATAAGAATGATGAGATAAAAGGAGTGCTGGATGTTGACAGCAAAGAATTCGATTCGTTTGATGAAGTGGATGCTGCATTTCTTGAAAAGATCATTGCCTTATTGTAAAGATGTGAATTTGGAATTGGGGTAATGGGGTAAGAAGTATAACGGAATGAAGGTGTACCCTTAATTTCACATTATTATTTGTAAATCATTTCTATCTTTGAACAATTTCTTATTTTTATTTCAAAACGATTAACAGTTGGAATACATCACTATTATATTTGTAGCTTTTGCACTGTCAATGGATGCCTTTGCAGTGTCGCTTTGCTTTGGAACATGCATAACGGAAAACAAAACAAGGGTGTCATTGAAAGCAGGGGCATTTTTTGGAATTTTTCAGATGTTCATGCCATTGATCGGCTGGGGCGTTGGTTTTTTTCTGAAAGATATTATTAAGCAGGTTGATCACTGGATTATCTTCGGATTGCTGGCAATTATTGGTATTCGAATGATCATCGAATCATTTAAAAACAAAAATTGTTCAAGAAGATTCAATGTTGACAGCCTTTGGGTGATGCTATCGCTGGCCGTTGCTACAAGTATTGATGCACTCGCTGTAGGCTTAAGTTTTGCATTGTTGAAGATTCCAATTCTAATTGCTATTTCTATAATAGGTATTATCACGTTTGCCATGTCCTATACCGGAGTGCATATTGGAAATAAACTTAGCTACAGGCTGGGAAGCAAAGCTGAATTAATTGGTGGGATCATCCTTTTCGGTATTGGACTGAAAACACTTATTGAGCATTTGTATTACCATCTTTAACAAAGTTTGTTGTTTGTAGTTTGTTGTTGGTTGTTATTGTTTTGTTTAAAGTTCAATGTTTAAGGTTCAATGTTTAAGGTTCAATGTTTAAGGTTTATGGTTACGGTAACATTTACCTTAAACCCAATTAATCCCCAATCACAAATCTTACCCCGGTTCAGTATTTATTAATACCTTTGCTTTCCAAAAAAAAATTGATGAAAAAATTGTTATCTATACGGGTATTCCTGTTTTTTTTACTTTTATCATTCAGTGCAACTTCTCAGATACCTCCAGGGTATTATGATAGTGCATGGGGTTTAACAGGAACACCTTTAAAGGTTGCTTTACATAATATTATTAAAAACCATACAGTCATTACTTATTCTCCAGGCCTTTGGTCAGCATTTTACACTACTGATGTAAAACCTGATGGCAAAGTATGGGATATTTATTCTGACATTCCTGGTGGTATCGCTCCTTACGAATTTACTTTTGGAACTGATCAATGTGGAAGCTATAATGCTGAGGATTCATGTTACAACCGCGAACATTCATTTCCTGAAAGCTGGTTCAATGGAGCTTCTCCCATGTACACTGACCTTTTTCATATTTATCCTACTGATGGCTGGGTAAATAATAAACGAGGTGATTACCCTTACGGAGATGTAGGAACCGCTACATGGACAAGTTTGAATGGTAGCAAACTAGGCACCTGTAGCGATCCCGGATATTCAGGAACGGTTTTCGAACCTCTTGATTCCTTTAAAGGTGATATTGCCCGCTCATATTTTTACATGGCCGTAAGATATTATACTGAAGATTCCGGTTGGCCGGGAAGTGCCATGGTTAGTGGTGCACAATTTTTACCCTGGGCTGAATCTGTACTTCTGCAATGGAATGCATTGGATCCTGTGAGTCAGAAAGAAATTAACAGAAACAACACTATTTACTATTCATTTCAACATAACCGTAACCCTTTTATTGATCATCCGGAATGGGCAGCCTCATTATGGGGGCCCACCGCATCAGTTGGAAACATCAATGCTTTGGATGGTTTTATTAAAATTTTCCCGGTTCCGGTTACCAGTCAATTGACCATACGTTGTGATAATGCCGCCATACATTTGAAGACGGCTTCCCTCTACAGTCTTGAAGGGAAATTGCTTTTGGATGAAAATCTGAATAATCAGGTGGGCGCTGAAACAAGTATAAGTACTGTTGATTTGTCATCGGGCATTTATATTTTGAAAGTAATTTCTGAAGAAGGAATTACAATAAAAAAAGTATCGGTTCAAAACCCCTTATAAAATGGCAATAATACGGATCACCAAAGAATTTCGTTTTGAAATGGCACACGCCCTTCTGGGTTATGATGGAATGTGCAGCAATATTCATGGTCATTCTTACAGGCTTTCGGTTACATTAAAAGGTAAATCCATTGATGACGATGCAAACCCTAAAAATGGGATGGTAATGGACTTTGGAGAATTGAAAAAGATAGTAACGAGTGAAATTATCAACCACTTTGATCATTCTCTTGTGTTGAATGCTGCTACACCAGGAAAAGATGAGATACTTTCACATCCATTGTTTGCGAAGGTTATTTTTCTTCCTTATCAGCCTACTTGTGAAAATATGCTTGCTGACTTTGCGGAACGTATTTCAAAACATTTAAGAACCAGAATTGAACTGCATAGTCTCTGTTTGCATGAAACAGAAAATTCTTACGCGGAATGGTTTGCGGAAGATAATTTATAAGTCATTGGTCAATGGTCATTAGTCATTGATGGTCATTGAACTTTAAATTTTAAACCTTGAACTTTAAACTAACCTACACCTGATGCCTGAAGAAAAAAAACTTTTCCTGCTCGATGCAATGGCTCTTATTTACAGGGCCTATTTTGCAATGAATAAAAACCCACGTGTAACTTCAAAAGGCTTAAACACCTCTGCTGTACTTGGGTTTGCCAACACTTTATTTGAAGTTCTGAAAAATGAAAAACCGACACATATCGCGGTTGCTTTCGATTCGCATGAACCTACAGTGAGGCATGATGATTTTGCAGCTTACAAAGCCCATCGTGAGGCAATGCCTGAAGAACTTGTTACCTCTATTCCTTATATCATCAAGCTGATTGATGCATTTAATATTCCTGTAATTTTTTCTGAAGGTTTTGAAGCTGATGACATCATCGGAACCCTTGCAAAGAAGGCCGAACAAAAGGGATTCAAAACTTTTATGATGACTTCTGATAAAGATTTCGGGCAGTTGGTATCGGAAAATATTTTCGTTTATCGTCCGGGGCGCTTTGGTGATAAAGCCGATGTTTTGGGGGTAAATGAAGTTTGTGCACGTTTCGGTATCAAACGCCCTGACCAGGTAATTGACATGCTTGGTTTGTGGGGCGATGCTTCCGATAATATTCCCGGCATACCGGGTGTAGGAGAAGTGACAGCCAGAAAACTGCTGGATGAGTTTGACAATGTGGAGAACCTTATTAAAAATGCAGCACAAATTAAGAATCCTAAACTGAAAGACAAAGTCATTGAATTTGCTGAACAGGCCGTGTTTTCAAAGAAACTTGCAACTATCATTCTGGATGTTCCTGTTGAACTGGAAGAGGAGAGATTAATACGTAAACCACCTCATGAAGAAAACCTGAGAGAATTGTTTGATGAACTTGAATTCAGAAATTTTGCCAAACGGGTTTTTACTGAACTTTCATTGACTCCACCCGTTGAAAAACCTCAGGTAAAAAATTCCGCACCTGATCTTTTTTCATCATTAGAACAAGAGGAGAAAGTGGCAGGAGCAGTAGCAGGAGCAGTGGCAGGAACAGTGACAGGAACAGTGGCAGGAGCAGTTGAAGAAACTGCAAGGAAGAAGGATATTCACACAACACCTCATAATTACATTCTTTCTGACACTCCTGACAAACGTAAAATATTAATATCGCAGTTGAAGCAACAAACATCTTTTTGCTTTGATACCGAAACCACAGGACTGGACCTGCATGAATCGGAACTTGTGGGGATGTCGTTTTCTTTCATTAAACATAAAGCTTACTATGTTCCGGTGCCCGATAATTACAACGATGCATTGCTGGTGGTGCAGGAATTCAAAGAAGTATTTGAAGACAGCAGCATTGAAAAGACAGGACAAAATCTGAAGTTTGATATCTCCATTTTGAAGTGGTATGATGTGGATGTGAAAGGAAAACTTTTCGATACCATGCTGGCCCATTATCTCATTCAACCCGATATGCGGCATGGCATGGATGTGCTTGCAGAAACTTACCTGGATTACAAGCCTGTTCCTATTGAAAAACTTATCGGGAAAAAAGGCAAAGATCAGCTTACCATGCGCATTGTTCCTGTTGAAGACATAAAAGAATATGCCGCCGAAGATGCTGATATAACATGGCAATTGCGTTCTGTTTTTGAGCCTATGCTTGCAGAAGCTCACACGAGAAAACTATTTGACGAGATTGAAATGCCTTTGGTTCCTGTGCTTGCCGATATGGAAGCTGAAGGAGTCAGGATAGACATTGCAGCACTCAATGATTTTTCTGTACAACTTAAACAGGAAATTGATGCTTTGACTTTAGAAATTTATTCCCTTGCGGGAACTGAATTCAACATTGCTTCTCCCAAGCAACTTGGCGAGATATTATTTGACAGACTTGCCATTTCGGCCAATGCGAAACTGACAAAAACCAAACAATATTCCACCGGCGAGGAGATACTGGTTAAACTTATCAACAAACATCCCATCATTCAGAACATTCTTGACTACCGTTCTCTGACCAAGCTGAAATCAACCTATGTTGATACATTGCCCAATCTTGTAAGCAAACGCACGGGAAGAATTCATACTTCCTATAACCAGGCAGTGGCAGCAACAGGAAGGTTGAGTTCAAATAATCCCAACCTTCAAAATATTCCAATACGAACTGAAAGAGGGCGTGAAATAAGGAAAGCTTTTGTTCCCCGTAACGAAAAATATCTGCTTCTCTCCGCGGATTATTCACAAATCGAGCTTCGCATTATTGCGGCTTTGAGCGGGGATGAAGGAATGATAGAAGCTTTCAAACAGGGATTGGATATTCATGCAGCTACGGCAGCAAAAGTTTTTGGTGTGACCATTGAGGAAGTAACCAAAGAAATGCGGCGCAATGCGAAGATGGTAAACTTTGGGATTGTCTATGGCATCAGTCCGTTTGGATTGTCAGAAAGGTTAAGTATTCCAAGAAAAGAAGCAACACAGATCATTGAACAGTATTTCATCAAATATCCAAAAATAAAAACCTACATGGATAAGACCATCATTTCGGCAAGAAAGTTAGGTTATGTGGAAACCATCAAAGGCAGGCGAAGATATATCAATGATATCAACTCTAACAATTCGGTAGTGCGCGGTTATGCTGAACGTAATGCTATTAATGCCCCGATACAAGGCTCTGCAGCCGATATGATAAAGATTGCAATGATCAATGTTTTCGAAGCCTTCAGGGAAAATAAACTAGATTCTAAAATGATCATGCAGGTTCATGACGAACTTGTGATTGATGTGCACAAGGACGAAATTGAAATCGTGAAAAAACTCGTACGCGATAATATGGTTCATGCTATGGATCTTGAAGTGCCCATTGAAGTTGAAATGAGTGTGGGGGAGAATTGGCTGGAGGCGCATTAGAAATTTGAACAAGGCAAGGTTAATTCCACTTCGAAAAGTAAAATTTTAAAAAAGGTCTATTTTACGCAAAATCGCATTATTTTTTATTACATTAAGAAAGAAATTTCCTTTAACGTACATTACAGTCTGGAATGGCACAAAAATGACCTTATGGCATGAGGCCATAGGTTAAAATTCTTGGTGCTTTAGTAAATCAGGCACTACGAGACTTTACAATATTATCGAACGCTTCAAAACTGCCTTAATTCTTTCCAAAAATCACGGCATTTTTTCCTTCATTTTTTCCATTTTGCCAAAAAAATTCTGTTTCTGCGTTACCGTTAACTTAACCAAACCGACCGTTCGTTTGACCAAACCGACCGTTTACTTAATTGCCCATAGTTTTTGCTTATTCGTGATTTACCTTTGAACCAACAAAAAAAATTAATAATACTAAAACAAAAAACATGAAAAAATTTACAATTGCAATTCTGACGATGTGCATATCTGCACTGGCTCTCGCTCAAAGTCCCGGCGAAATAAAAGGGAAGGTCTTTGATGCAAAGACAAAACATGCTGTTGCTGGCGCTACAGTGTTTGTAAAACAAATGGGGAACATTATTGCTACGGTTGTTGAAAATTCAGGAGATTTTACATTAAAACCACTTGATCCCGGAACCTATAATGTGAGAGTTGTATTTTTAGGATACGACACTGCAAAGTTTGACGGCGTCCAGGTTAATTCAGACAAAATGACTTTTCTGGATACTGCTTACATGTCAACAGGGATCAATATAATTCATACCTGGACAGTTTCAGGTGTAAGACTTATTGAACCTGATGCACCTGGAAAAATCAGCATTCCCCGGAAAGAAATAGAAGGTATGCCCAATCCAGGGAAAATCAATGAAGTTTTACGTTCTATGTTATCTGATGTGAATGTCAGCGATGACGGAAAGGAAATCTACTTCAGAGGTTCAAGAAATGGTGATGCTGTTTATTACGTTGATGGTGTAAAATTAAGAGATAACCAACTCCATATACCCGGTCTCGCCATAGGAAGTATGACTGTTTATACAGGTGGTGTTCCTGCAAAATACGGCGATTTTACAGGTGGTGTGGTTGTTGTCGAAACTCAAAGTTATTTCAGTTGGCTCAATGAAAAAAATTCTAGTTCAAACACAAAGTAAGAATTCAAGTCCATCATATTTTCCGTTCTATATTTATTAACCTTTCCCGGAAATTCAGATCTCTCGTCCGGTCTGTGTTTCCGGGACTAAAAAATCAATGAATAAAGAATGATGGAATAATCTGACTGACGTTGTTGGAACATTCGGAAAGACACATTTCTTTAGAAAAACAAACCCTGAACTTTAAAAATTGTTTTGAAAAACCTATTAAACTTTTGCGATCATGAAGAAATCCTTACTCATATTGGCTTTTGCACTGATGCAGATACTCACTTTTGCTCAGCAAAAAGCATTACAATTAACAGGTACAATACTTGATTCAGCAACAACCGAAGCAATCACCAATGTAAGTTTAAAGGTAAATGGAACAATCATTACAGCGCAATCGAATGCTATTGGAAATTATTCAATTCGAATTCCTGCTGTCCCGGCAGTTGTTTGCTTCACACATTTAAATTATGAGACATTCAATCTCAATGTGGATTCATCAACTCCTTCTTCATTCACGATAAAATTAAAGAAAAAAGTCACTGTACTTCCTATATTTGATGTTACCACAAACAAGCCACAAACACTGGCTAGGGAACAGCCTTTATACATCAAAGACTATGGATTCTATAATGACAAAATAATTGTCCTCGCTTACAAGGATAAGATGTTTTCGAAAGCTTTGCTTTGTCTCATGAATATGGATGGAGATACATTGTGCAGTGTGCACATCAAAGATCCGGATGAACTATACAGAGATTGTTTTGGCAATAATCATCTTGTTACAAAGTCAACCGACTGGCAATTATTTATTGATTCAAACATTGTCAATTTTATTTACCCATCAGATATTGAAAAGTTCAATGAACTATTAAAGCCAGTACTAGCCGAGAAGGATAATAAGTTGATTTACCAGCAATATTACTATAACAACCAGCTTCTGCAATATTTCTTCATTGATAAAAGTACCCGAAAAGCAGAAGAATTAAAAGTGATTGCTGATGAGAAAAAAATGTTTATGCTGCGCGATGCGGCAAGGATCATTGAAGGTTCAGATGATCCCGAAACACAAGCACGATTTGAAAACCTTGCATTTTACAAACCTATCTATGCACCATTGGTCAAAATAAATGACACCATTTGCATTTTTAATTTCCCTGATTCAGTCATCGAATTTTATTCCGATTCATGCAAGTTGGCAAAAGAAGTTCCCATTTCTTTTAGTCAAACCGGTAATTGGAAAAGGAAAATCTTCGTGGATGACGCAAAAGGTAAAGTCTATGCTATGTTCAGAAAAAATGGAATTACAACATTAAAGGAGATCAGTCTGAAAAATGGTGAACTGTTGAATACTGTTGTCATCCCCGAATTCCCATTTATTGACAACATCAAGGTGTACAACAATAATGTTTACTTCCTATATACGGAGCATAATGAAATCAATGAATTCAAGAGATTATACAGAATGAAGATTTAAAGTAAAAAGGTCATTTACTTCGTGTCATTTATTGCTACACAATAACTTTTAATGACTCATAATTACCACCAATAACTTTTATAATTTCACGCCATTAATTTCTTTACAAGCTCAGTCACACCTTTACCTGCTTTCTCTTTGATAATTGTAAGGTTATTCACTCCCATAACTTCGTTGCCATTGGGGTCAATAAGATATTTTGGAACATAAGGAGGAACATAACCAAGTAAACCTGCCGCAGGATAAACATTCAGCGAAGTCCCGATCACCATATAAATATCTGCTTTTGATGAAAGCTCTGCAGCTTTCAAAATATTAGGAACAGCTTCACCAAACCAAACAATGTGTGGTCGGAGTTGAGAACCTTTTTCACAGCAATCACCCATTTTCAATTCCCATCCTTCAATAGGATAAACAAGTGTTTCATCCATTGTGCTGCGTGACTTTTTCAGTTCTCCATGCAGATGTAATACTTTTGTTGAACCACCTCTTTCATGGAGGTCGTCCACATTCTGAGTGATGATCTGAACATCAAATTTTTTTTCAAGTTCAGCAAGGGCGATATGTGCAGCATTGGGCTTGCATTCGTAAAGCTGCTTGCGTCGTTCATTGTAGAATTTAAGCACGAGTTCAGGATCACGCTCCCATGCATCAAAGGTAGCTACATCTTCCACCCTGTGCTCTTCCCAAAGTCCGCCGCTGTCGCGAAATGTTTTGATCCCGCTTTCTGCGCTGACTCCTGCACCTGTTAGGATTACTATTTTTTTCATAAGCATTGAAAATTGTTCAAATTTAATCAAATTTGGATAACCACAAAAAATGCAGATAAAAAAATTTCATGAACGGAATGCAAATTAATGATAATGAATAACGAATGGCAGACAATTAACTTACAACATTCATTTTTGATTCACTGGTAAAGAAGTTATTTTTTTTTACTTGTCTGCTGTCAGAATAAAAATTGTATTTTTACAACCTTATTAAAAAGGTCACACTTAAAACTAACAATAAAATCTAATTCTATGGAATCAATTAAATTAAATTTGGAAAACCTTGACAAGGCTTTTCCGGAAAACTTTACACAGGAACAGATTGCTAAAGCAAAAACCTTGTTCCTGAAAAAACTCTCTGAAGACGCTCATAAGTTTTATGGGGGGAAAATTCAAACAGTGCCTAAAGCTCCGGTAGTAGGCTTTAACTGGTTTAATGTTTGGTACACACCGGGAGTATCAAAAGTTTCAACAAACATCCGCGACAACAATGACACTTCCTACGATCTGTCAAACCGGGGCAATCTGGTAGCTGTAGTCAGTGATTCAACAAGAGTTTTGGGAGATGGCGATTGCACACCTTCAGGAGGACTTGGAGTGATGGAAGGAAAAGCTTTCCTGATGAAATATCTTGGCGGAGTTGATGCCGTTGCATTGTGTGTAGATAGCAAAGACAAAGATGGAAAGAATGATCCGGAAAAGATCATTGATTTCGTAAAAATGTGTCAGCACAGTTTTGGCGCTGTCAACCTTGAAGATATTTCACAGCCCAATTGTTTCAGGGTTCTGGATGTTCTGCGCGAAGAATGTGATATTCCCG
>CAISZK010000025.1 GCA_903889915.1 uncultured Bacteroidota bacterium | reverse complement strand
CTGGTGTGATCCTATTCAGATCATGATCATTTGAAATTTTAAGTGACTTTTGACCTTTGGCTAATGCCCAATGTCTTTTACCCTTGAAATAAATTACACTCCGCTTTTATTCTTTGAATCTTCCGTACTTTTGCAGTGGGCTATTATCATTCTTTTGAATGAGGCATATTGTCAATATAAAAACAGTACCTTTGTGCGTTTTAAAAAATGAACTATGGAACTAAGATTTGAGAGCCTTACAATTTTTGAATTTCAAGAGAAATTTCCTGACGATAATGCCTGCATGAAACACTTAGCAAAATTAAAGTGGTCATCGGGGTTTGTATGTCCCCAATGTGGAAATACAAAGTACTGCAAAGGTAAACGGGAGTACGATGTGCAGTGTACAAGATGTAATTATATAGAATCACCAACAAGCGGAACTCTTTTCCACAAAATGAAGTTTCCTATTCTTAAAGCGTTTTATATTATTTACTATATAAGCACAAATAAAAAGGGGATATCCAGTACAGAACTTAGTCGTAAGTTAGGGCTTCGTCAAAAAACTTGCTGGTTATTCAAACAGAAAGTTATGAGGGCAATGAAGAGTAGCGGTAATAATAAAATCACTGAGGCAGCCGAGGTTGATGAATCAGTTATCGGAGGTCAAGAAGAGGGAGTAGTTGGTCGCCAGAATAACAAAAAGAAATTGGTCGTGTTTGCTATAGAAAAGAAAAGTAAAGGTGTAAGCCGTGTTTATGGTAAAGTTATAAAACATAGCAGTGCAAAGGAATTGGGAGCCTTTATGAAATCAACAATATCGCTTGATGCAAAAATAAAGACAGATGAATGGACTGGTTACACTCCGCTAAAGAAAGACTTTGCAAACCTCCAGCAAATTCCTTCTGGGAAGAAAGGTGAAAGCTTTCCAGATTTACATAGAGTCATTATGGGATTTAAGGGCTGGTTGAGAGGAATGCATCATCGGGTTAAATATTTGCAAGCATACATCGATGAATACACCTACCGGTATAATCGACATAAAATGAAAGGGAATATTTTCGATAACCTATTGGAACGGATGATGAAGGCTGTACCATGCCCCTATAAATTAATTATTATTTAAATGCCTAATTCAATCATTCTTTTCAATTAATACTGATCATTACTGATGGAAGAGGCGGAGTTGTTACAAAAATTAAAGGCGGGCGATAAGGCTGCTTTTAGTGAATTGGTACGGCTTTACTCAAACCGGGTGATCAATACCTGCTACAGATTTTTGCTTGACAAGGAAGATGCGGAGGATGTGTCGCAGGAAGTTTTTATCGAGGTTTTCCAATCCATCGGGTCTTTTCGCGGCGATGCAAAACTTTCAACATGGATCTATCGCATTGCCGTTACCCGCAGCCTGGATGAAATAAAAAAGCGCAACCGGAAAAAACGTCTTTCTTCCATCGGAAGTTTCCTTCACCTTGATGATGTCGCCAACCTGATCACCGGTGGAAGCATGCCCGACAAAAAGATGAATGAAAAGGAGAAAATGAATGCTGTGATGCAGGCGCTGAACACCCTGCCCGATAACCAAAGAGTGGCTTTCACATTGAGTAAAATTGAAGGCTACACCAACACCGAAATTGCAGGCATTATGAACACCACAACTGTTGCCGTTGAATCTTTGATTTATCGGGCAAAAAAGAAAGTCAGCAACAAATTGGAAGAAATTTTAAAAAATAATTGAGTCCAGTATAAAAAGGTAAAAGCGAGAAAAACTAAGATTTTTTTATTCAAAAAAATCTTAGTAATTTGTGAAAATCAGTATTTTAATTTTTTAAATAATCTGCGAATCTGTGGCATTTTTAATAAATCATACTTTTTAGACTGAACTCATAATTGAAAACAATATTTCATCATCGTGCCAGAATTAAAAAAAATTATCGTCAAAGTAAATAACAACAATGAAAGAATCAGAATTAAATAACAAAGTACAGCAGGCTCTTGATGAGTTTGGATCTATTGAAAACATTCAGCCTTCGCCGGGCTGGGAGTTATCGCTGATGGAGAAAGTTTCTGCAACAGGCTTTCGCCCGGCTTCAACATTTTCGAAAACCAAATTGGTAGTTGTGGTTATGTTTTTTGCATTGATCAATGTTGGATTTTTTCTGAGTGTGATGTTGCACGACTCACAACAAGGTCTAAGCAAAAACAGAGATTTACAGATTATCTCAAAAGAGTTATTAATTAATCCTACATCGCTAAAAAATTAAACCATGGACCTTTTTGTACAGAAAAAATTATTGATACGTGTAGTCATTTTGCTTGCATTGCTCAATTTATTTTCAATCGGCATTTTTCTTTGGAAGGAATTTATTCATAAACCGCCGCGCCCAAACGAAAGAGAGGACAATCGCGGAGTGTCGTCAGTATTGAAAGATAAATTGAATTTCACAGACAAGCAAAGTGAGCAGGTGAAGGATCTTCGTTCGGCTTATTTTGAAAAGGAAAAAGTGATAGAATCAGCCATACGCGCGGAAAGAGATTCGATGAATGCAGCCATGTTCAACAAGACGATTGACGAAGATCTGGTGAAAGCATTGGCGAAAAGAATTGCCGACAATGAATACAGGATGGAGCTTTCGCGCTTTGAGCAGGCAAAGGAATTTAAAGCCATTTGCAACAGCGAACAGCTTGAAAAATTCGGCGACATGTTGAAAGATATTCGTGATTATTTCAAGCCGGATGATCAGCAAAAGAGAAAACCGAAACAATGAATAGAGAGTGGAAATAATTAATAAGTGCAGCAAACAGAATAAATAAAAATCTTTCAAAATTTATGAAATCAATTTTATCATTCATTATTTTAATAACAGTAGGTGTCTTGAATTCATACGGGCAACATATCACCCATACTGAAATGCTCCACAGACCAACAAATACCGGCATCGTTGTGAAAGCTATTTTCGATTCGACAGTGCAGGTCAGCGTTGCCTACGGAACAACAAGCGGAACATATCCAAATCATACGCCCTGGCAATTGGTGAACACCGATACAGCAGGAGAAGCAGTGGCTGTGATCAATCTTACCGGTTTACTTCCTGACACCAAATACTACTACATGCTGCAATACCGCAAACCCGGCGATACGACTCATATCAACAGACCTGCCCACAGCTTTCACACTGCAAGAATACCCGGCGAATCTTTCACCTTCGATATTCAGGCAGACCCTCACCTGGATGCTGCGTCCGACACTGCTTTGTATCATGTCTGCTTACAAAATCAACTTGATGATGATCCCGATTTTATGATAGACCTTGGCGATTTTCTGATGACAGATAAATTAAAAAATGCACAGAACGTGGTGCCGGAAGATACCATTCCTTATCGCTGCAAATTGTTGCGTTCGTATTACGAGATCGTGAACCACAGCGTGCCTTTGTATAATGTGCTCGGAAATCATGAAGGTGAGGAAGGCTGGTATCTGAA
This sequence comes from uncultured Bacteroidota bacterium, assembly GCA_903889915.1. Classification (GTDB taxonomy): domain Bacteria; phylum Bacteroidota; class Bacteroidia; order Bacteroidales; family CG2-30-32-10; genus CAISZK01. Next base: position 2,847 of record CAISZK010000025.1, on the reverse strand, counting down.
CGGTACAGCAAATAATGTGGCTGTGTGGGATACCAAATACCGCAAGAAATATTTTATGAATCCTGTCCCCGACAGTTTCTACAGCGGCGACACTTCGCATACTGCTTTTGTTGGTCAACGGGAAGCATATTTTTCATGGACATGGGGCGATGCGCTTTTCATTGTTCTTGATCCTTTCTGGTTCACTTCGCCCAAGCCCGACAGCCTCGATTGCTGGAGATGGACGATAGGGAAACAGCAATACGATTGGTTAAAAACCACATTGGAAAATTCTCCATCCCCTTACAAATTTGTCTTCATCCATAACCTTGTTGGTTGTGGTGGTGATGGCGAAGCACGCGGAGGAATTGAAAGAGCTTCAACTTATGAATGGGGTGGACTGAACATTGACAACACCAACGGATGGGCAACCAACAGACCCGGATGGTACGAACCCATCAAAGATCTTTTGACAGAGCACAGGGTAACGGTTTTATTTCATGGTCACGATCATTTTTTTGCAAAACAAAATCTGGACTGCCTGCTTTACCAGGAAGTTCCTCAGCCAAGTTTGCCCAACTTTACACATGTAAACCAGGCTGTGACTTTTGGCTATTTGAATGGAGTTATCATTCCGTGTTCAGGTCATTTGCGTGTAAATGTTTCTCCCAATGGAGTGACTGTTGATTATGTCCGTGCCCTGAGAACATCGCAGGAAACGGTAACGCTACACAACAAGGATATTTCGGAAACATACTTTGTAAATCAGAATTGCTATGACTCGCTGCAGAGTTCAAGCATACTGTATTGGAAAGATAACTACAACATCGTAACGGTGTATCCGAATCCAACATCAAATACGCTGTTCATTCAAACCGAAACTACGAGAGATTATGACAGGCAAATTGCTTTGATAAACATGACAGGGGAAACGGTTACCGCGGGACAACTGAACAATGGTCACACGTTAACTCAACTCAATATTTCAGGTGTTGCATCAGGTTTGTATTTCATTAAAGTGTTTGATGGAGTCAATTCAAGCGTATTCAAGATCACAATTTCAAAATAAATTCAAGTAAACAAACAATCTCTTTTATGAAAAAAATTCTAAATTTTTCTTTGTTCTTTTTCCTTTTAGGATCCAATATTGTAATTGCACAAAGCTTTACTGAAATACTGGGACGACCTACTGACAATTCAATTACCGTAAGTGTGTTATTTGATCAGGCAACGGATTTGTACATTGAATACGGAGCAGTCAGTGGTGTTTACACTTCATCAACCACACAGATCACCAATGTTGCAGGAACTCCTGATGAAATAGACCTCACAGGTTTAAATGCCGACACAAAATATTATTACAGGACACGCTATCGTGCCAGTGGAGGAGGCACTTTTCTGGCAGGCACAGAACATTCATTTTACACCCAAAGAGCCGTTGGCAGCACATTTTCTTTTGATGTGGAAGCCGATGTGCATTTGTGCGATAAAAAAGGAGCGCGTGGTTTGTATCGCATAACGCTGGCAAATGAAGCAGCAGACAATCCCGATTTTATGCTTGATCTGGGCGACAATTTCGGCAATGACCACAATCCTTTATCAATAACTTCACATCAGTTAGATTCGCTTCACAAAATGTACAGACCCTTTTATGGTATCGTTTGTCCTTCGGCTCCTTTATATCTTTGCCTGGGTAATCACGAAGGAGAAAAAGATTATTATCTGAATACCACACCTCCGAATAACATGGCTGTGAATGGAACATTGTGGCGCAAGTTTTATTATCCTAATCCGTATCCGAATAATTTCTACACAGGCGATACCGCTCATGAAGGCTATGGAATAGGGCAACCTGAAAACTATTATGCCTGGACCTGGGGCAATGCTTTGTTTGTGGTTTTGGATGTTTACAGGTATGATTGCTACATAGCCGACACTACAGCAAAACCTGAAAACTGGAACTGGACATTGGGCTTTGAACAATACACCTGGCTTAAAAACACTTTAGAAAACAGTACTGCTCAATACAAATTTGTGTTTGCCCATCACACCCGTGGCGAAGGAAGAGGCGGCATTGAAACTGCCAAATGTTTTGAATGGGGCGGATATGAATCCGACAGTACAACCTGGGGTTTTACAACCAACCGTCCAGGTTGGGCAAAACCAATACACCAGTTATTTGTCGATAATGGTGTAAACATTTTCTTCCAGGGACATGATCATCTATTCGCTCATGAAGTTTTAGATGGAGTAACTTACCAGGAAGTCCCGATGGCTGCTGACTCTACTTATAGAATTGGGATAACAGCCAATGGCGCTGCTTATGTTTCCGACACACTTGACGGGTCAGGTCATATACGGGTGAATGTTTCTCCGGCATGTGTGAAAGTGGATTATGTCAGGGCTTACAAACCGGCAGACACATTAAGTGGCATTCATCATAACCGTGAAATTGCCTTCACTTATAACATTGGAAATTGTACAACAGGTATTGAAAATGTAACCAACGAAGAGTCTGTAAAAGTGTATCCGAATCCCGCATCAAATACTTTGTTTATAAAGACAGAAAATTCAAAAGACTATAGCAGACCAATCGCACTCATAAATATGATGGGAGAAACGATCACTGCCGGAGAGATGAAAAGTGGCAATACATCAGAAGCGATAGACATATCAGCGGTTTCTTCTGGACTTTATTTTGTGAAAGTTTTTGATCATTCAAATTACAGTATCTCGAAGATCGCAGTTATTAAGTAAAATTATTGGCAATAACTTTTAAAAAATATTCTATGTCAGTCACAGGATTCAGAAAGATTATTCTCACTTTCATTATTGGTTTTTCTTTAATACAATTAAAAGCGCAACCAT